>NZ_KE992715.1:0-2690 GCF_000466465.2 Clostridium sp. KLE 1755 | reverse complement strand
CGGTATTTTTCCCCGACACACCACGGCGGGAACCGCTCCTGCGGGAAGCAGTACTATGCGGGGAAGCTTTGCGGCCGACAGTATCCTGCCCCTCCTGCCGCTTCCCGGAACCCTTCTGGGCAGCAGTATCCGAAGCATCATCCAACTCCCAGAATTCATCAATCTCCCCCGACTGTTCCATTCTGTCCTTATCTGTCATAAATTACCTCCTTTACCGACTCTATACTACCATTATAGACCCCAAGTGTCCATATTGTAAGGAAAAATTGTAACTGCTCAGTAGGTCAGCGCATTTAGCTGCGCAGGCCAGCGCTTTGCGTTGACCGTAAGAAAGTGATTCAAGAGTGCTAAAATCCATCGCCAAAGGCGATTTAGGATGGTTTTTAGCAGTAACTGTGAGGGGTACTGAACGGTTAAAATTAAGACTTTGACACCCTCAAGTCATGTAGAAATACAGATAGAAACAGCCCGTGAGAGCTTGCTTACTAAGGACTGTTTCTATCTGTATTTCTATAGGGCGCCAGCCCTCATTCATAATTTGGCGTCCATAACAAAAAAGCAACACACAACATACCTCCCGCCAAATTATGAATGGCATGGCTGAGGCCTGCCAACACCCCAATCCCTTCTCCCACCATTTTCCCCTCCCCCACATCTTCCCAACCCCCATAAAACCTGCTATAATCACACAATAATCCCCTCATCCCCAAAAAACTAACCCAAGGAGACACTCCACATGAAAAAGAAAATCACCCTGAAAGACATCCTCATTCTTCAAGCCGTAATCGCCATATACACACTTTCCACAGTAATGGCTAAGCTGGCCAGCGGCCACCCCACATTATCACTTAATTTCTTCCTCTTCTACGGCGCCGAACTCGCCATTTTGGCGATTTACGCCCTTCTATGGCAGCAGATGATAAAAAAATTCGAATTATCCATTGCCTATACAAACCGGGCCATGGCCCTGCTCTGGTCCCTTATCTGGGCCGCAGTAATATTTCATGACAAAATAACCCTGAAAAACATAATCGGCGTAGCCCTGGTAATTACCGGGACAATAATCGTTAACGGCGGACAGCAGAAGGAGGAACTGTGCGATGAAGCTTAATATTTATTACCTGTTCCTTTTCGCAGGCGTTCTGGCAGCCTCTTTTTCCCAGGTTCTTTTAAAAAAAGCCGCCTGCAGACAGTATGGCTCCTTTATCCGCGAATATCTGAATCCCTATGTAATCAGCGGATATATACTGCTTGTAGGTTCTACCATACTGAATGTCAGCGGCCTCCGAGGCCTTTCCTTTATGAATGGTCCGGTGATTGAATCCTTTGGCTATGTGCTTGTCCTTCTGCTTAGCCGGCTTTTCTTCTCGGAAAAAATTACGAAACGGAAACTCGCAGGCGTGGGCTGTATTCTGGCCGGCGTGATTGTTTACTATCTGTAGAAGCGGTGGCCGCAGCAATGACTTTGTCAGAATTTATGCCGGACGGCAGCGCCTTGAACCATTTGCTGTACCGATGCATCCGGTATTCCACGGAAAGCTCCTTCAGGCTTTTTTCATCCGCACATTTTTCTTTCAGCTGGCCACGCTCCTCCTTACTCAGGTTCACATATTTCATGTACGAAATCCCCAGCTCCGTCAGCTTGCCGCTGCAGGCCGGGCAATACACCTTGTGGCCGTTGAGAATGTGAATTCGACGGCAATATTTGCAGTAATGGATATACATCATGACGAATCACTCCTTTTCTTTTTGACTCTCCGCCCCGTGTTTGACATGCACCGCACAGGAAAGCAGAAAACGCTGTTTTTTTAACTTTCTTTCCCTCTTATTCTGTCATATCATGCCAGAAGCCGCAATGAAAAGTATTCGACAAAAAATGCGGATTCTTACGGTATGAGGAGAAGGAAAAGGATGAAATCCGCCCGGCAGACCAAGGAACAAAAGGAAAATTAAGAGAATATTAAGGAAGTAATTGCTGGAAAAAGAGGAAGCAAGGTTGAACCGTGAGGAAGGGGTGTGGTATACTGTTTCTGCGGGAAAAATGCCGTCGCAACGGCATGTCCCGGATTTTACTGTAAACGGGTTCTGTATAGCTCCGGTGATGTTCGATGCGCCGGTTTTCTTTAATTCAGAACTGCAGAAAACGGAGAATGAATCATGCCTAATCAACCAACAGATAAAAATCAGAAAGCTGTTCTGGAAAAAACAGGAAGAAGAATGTCGAATCCCAGCGATGAAAAGCTGCAGAGAACAGCCGGTACCGAAGAAGAACAGCTGTCGGGGAAAATAGAAAAAGTAACAGAAAGCCTGCTGTCCCAATGGGAAATCAGCGAAGATGATTTTGAGGATACGCAGGATCTTACGGAAACGGCAGCGCATATTTCCAGGCAGATTGCGCCTGGCGCTTCCAACAGGAACGCAGCCGGCAGCATACGCAGGGAAGAAGCGGAGCCCCGCAGTCAGGCAACGCCCCACAGTCAGGCAACGCCCCACAGTCAGACGGTATCTCGCAGTCAGACAACGCCCCACAGTCAGTCGGAACCCCGCAGCCAGGCAGCTCCCAGAGGCGAAACAGCGGTTCCCCGCGGTGACGCAGGAGAAAAACGAAGCGGAAAGGAAGGCGGTCGCCGGACGGAAGGCAGTAATCGGCCGGAAAGCAGACGGCCGGCGACAGAGAGAACCGGAGAAAG
>NZ_KE992714.1:0-12597 GCF_000466465.2 Clostridium sp. KLE 1755 | reverse complement strand
CAATCCACTTCCTCTATACAGAGGAAGACTAGATGGTGGTTTCTACCGGCGCAGAGCACAAATATTTCAATCCACTTCCTCTATACAGAGGAAGACCGCAAATATCAACAAATGAATATCCTTCATCAAGACATTTTATATCTAATTTTGACATAAAAGCAATAATATTATCAACTAGATTTTCAAAATTATCATATGTCTAAAATAAATTATTCTTTTTTTCGAAAATACATGGTGCGAATCTCCCGGGGGCTTTATGTTCACTTCACATTCGCACCAGCATCTCATACTCAAACAAACCTTTAGTATTCTTTGTTCTGATTACATTATCCACAAAATGAATCATCCACATAAAATTAGACTAAATATGTATCAGGAACGCCAAAATTCATCACCGAAGGCTGTTTACTGTGAAAAATGACCTTCCGGATACCAAAAAAGCGCAAACAATCCATCACAAATTTAAAAAGCGTTTTTTGAACTTTTCTTTAAGATTCAGGTAGCAACTACTGATAATTCCCAGAAAAGTACTTTTAATTTTATCAGATATGCATTGTTCTTACGTTCCTTGTTGAATTGGTTGTAGTAATCAAAACTCCAGGAACCTAAGAACCACTCCGACTTTGAGGATTTATTAAATGGCTGCGAGCATGAAATGGACAACTGCGGCATAGGCAAGCTTACCTCCTGTGAACACTGCTCTTCATGACCTACGTATGGAAACAGTAATTTTTATTCTTGACAGCTGAATGTGCACAGACAATCAGCGTTGTTCGCAAAAGAGCGCTTTCCTTCCCGTTTTACCGGACTATCGTTTTTTGACACTCCCGTTATCACCTTGACATAACCCTATCCAGGAAGAAATGTACCTGTCTGTAGGAAAACAGCCCGTATCTGTTTCGATGTCTGAAATGACAGCCTATGAGCTGGCATTCCCTATACCAGTGACTTTCTGAATTGCCTGGGACGCCTGTTTTTCTTCCGTTTTCGTAAAATTGTAAATCTCTTTATCCAGATTTTTGATGTTAAGTTCTTCAGAAAGTAACAGCAATTCGTTTCTGACACTTTGCCAGACAGTTTGGTGTTGGTGCCTTCCAGCATATTCTGGAGACACTTTTACTTCCAAGCACATTCGCTGATAAGACTTATGCAATAACGACCAGTTGAGTTCCCGCTGAGCCTTATTGGAAAGCTAGCGGAGTGGAGCAACCCATTCTGAAGTTGGGCAGTGATCCATTCTGCTCCTCAGGATGGATTTTGGCATATACTGAGACGGTACTGAACAGTACAATTTAAATAAATAAAGTTTCTGTTACATCAAATCCAGGCTTTGCGCCTATATGCTCCACTTTATTTTTATAATTATCTCCAAGATAGTAAAAGCGCAGGCTATCTTTATCCTTATCTATAATTTCTTCCAGAATCGCCTTTACCTGCCGACATTTAGCTGCATCCATATTGCATTCAAAAACAGAATTCTGTACTCTTTGACCGTAATTTGTACATTGCTTTGCAACTTTTCGCAAACGACTTCGACCTGCTACAGTTTCTGTATTCACATCATATGTTATCAATACCAGCATTTTTGCTCCTTTAATGCTATGTTATTGCCACATTACGCCTGTTATGTCTTTGATATAAAAGGGCAATACAGAAGCACATTATTTTGAAATAACGTTTCAAGATAGCATAACACTTTTCAAAACACCTTACCCAGATGATACAACCTTTTATACCGAAAATTCTTATTTCCAGAAAAAAGGCGGATATTCATCCAAATCCCCTCGCAGATATCTTGCTAAAAGCATTGCCTGAACATAAGGCAGCATTCCCCACTCTACTTTTTCTCCTAAAAATGGGTGTGTGATTATCTCCTGCTTTTTAGACTGCCAGGAGGAAAGGAAAATTTTCCGCAGTTCTTCATCCATAATCACAGCACCGCTTTCTTTTCGCTGGAATCCCTTTTCATTTACAATTTTCTTATTGATTAAAGTCAATACAAACCGATCCGCCATCACACTGCGGAATTCTTCAACCATATCCAGCGCCAGCGATTTTCTGCCCGGACGATCTGTATGAAAAAAACCTACATAAGGATCAAGCCCTACTGTCTCCAGTGCGCTGGCACACATAGACGTTAACAGGGTATAGGCAAAAGACAGCATTGCATTTACTTCATCCCGCGGAGGTCTTTTATTCCGGCCATGAAATGAAAAGGTATCCTTCTGCTGCAAAATCATATCATCAAAAACAGAAAAATACACAGAGGCTGCTTCTCCTTCCAATCCCCTGAGCGCAGCCGCATCAGGACAGGTACGGATCTTTTTAAGGGATTGTGCAAGGAAAGCTGATTTACTCTTCAGCTTCTCGACATCCAGCCGTAGAGGATAATCTCTCGCTGCCCTCTCCACAATCCAACGGGAATTATAGACCTTTCCGGCAATACAATTCCTTGCAATTTTCAGACTTTCTTCTTCTGACTCACTTCTGCGATACTGTTCTTTGCGAAGCGTCACATTTCCATATACTTCTCCTGTTACCCGCGCAATAAACCTGCCATTCCCGGAAAGGAAAGTCAGACCGATATTTCGTTCTGCACATGCACCCATGAGTGCCGGACTTGCACCAGTATAGCCAAAAGTAACAATGGCCTCCAGATTATGGAGCGGCACTCTTCCAACTTCCTTTTCTTTCTCCAAAACAACAATATTTTCCCCGTCCAGAGACAAGTAACGGTTATGAGATGTCACATAAAGTGTATTCAATAATCTCTTCACAGCTTTTCCCCCGGTCCCTTTCACCATTCAATATCGTGCAGATTCCATAAACTTCATACAGCCAATTATTCTTCAATATGTTCCTCTACATAACTTCCGGCTGACTTTCCTTTTCCAAGCACAGGCAGACAAATATCACGTAAGGAACAGGCATTGCAACTCTTGCTCCATTTGACCTTCGGTGTATATCTCCTTGCAAAATATTGGTGCATCTCCTGGAACATCGACTTTACTTCATTTCTCACTGATTCAGTCAGTTCGACTTTTTCCCTGTGCCGGATCTCTCCATAATAAAGGTATCCATATGGAATACTGCAGCATAGCATCTCTTCCAGACACATTGCCTGTGCAGCCAGCTGAAGAATATCAACCTGATTCGGTTTCGGTGAACCCCTTTTATATTCAACAGGTATTACAGACCATTCCCCCTCCTGACCCTGAAGAAAAATCCCCTCGCCAGCTTCCGCCCGATGAAATTCTACGATATCACATTCTCCGCTGATACCAAGCTCTCTGGAGCTGATCGGCATGGCCCGGGAGATGAGCAGGTCTCCGCGCTTTTCCCTGCTCATCACATCATGAGCCTTTTCATGAAGAAGTTTTCCTTCCACAGTCCGCACATTTTCCGACCACTGAAGCTCTATATAAGCAAGCGCCCATTGTCTCCTGCAGAATGCAAAATGCTGTATGCCGGACAGCTGCAGAAATTCATCTTCCTCATACAAAATCATACACCTCCGGTTCTACACAACCAGGATTTTCATAATAAATATCATAATCGTTAAAGGATCTTGGATGGTCCGTTTTCTTCTCAATTTTTACACTTCGATGTACCTTTGCGGTAGAAACCGCAGGCATCTTTTCTTCATGCTGCCACCAGTAAAGCCGGCAGACTTCCATGCTTCCTTCCGGCCTTGCTGAGGATGCATCGTTTTCAAACAAAGTCTTCAACGCTTCTTTCAGCAGTTGGGCATCTTCCTCAGAAAACCCTGTTTTTTCCGCCAGCTGCACGTTAACGCTGCCTTTTAATACATAAAGTCCAAACTCAATCCTATGCTTTGTTCCCATGGTATCGGAAGCCTTTCCCTCTTTACCGGCCTCACTGTTTACACTTTTGGTAATCTGCATGCTGACAATATCTACCGGAGAAACACTGACAGCCTGATGAATAGATACCGGTCCTCTTACGCCAAGAGATACTTCTACGCCTTTAAAAGCGAATACCTGTCCGAAGCTGCGGACATCCAGCCATTCCTGACAGGCCAGTTGTGCACATTTATCCCGATCAGCCTTTTTCCCTTTCTTGATTTCCTCCTGCAAAGGGGTATATCCATCCGCACGTTCCTTCAGACTGCTATATGTATCATCCGAACGATCATCCGATTGTACAAAAATTTTCTGTCCCATATCCTGCCAGCGGTTTCTTATTTTTCTCTTGATACAAACATCAGAGATTTCCCCAAACCCATCAAAATTTTCTCTCGGACGGTTCCCATTCAGCGGATCTCCATTCGGATTAGCCTCCGTTGCAGATATTAATGCCACAAAATCAATTTTCCCTTTCAGTTCACTCATTATTTATTCCTCCTCTTCTTTCTTTTTCTCTTTCAGGGCATAGGATTGATTATGAAATCCCAGTAAATATAAGCCATTCAGTGCCGTATCATTTTCAAAGTCTTCTATTTCAAACAGGTTACAGATATCATCCAGCAGTCTCTGGTACACAAGACGCTCCGGAGCCTTTAAGCGCATAAAATATGGTTCCAGCTTTTCCTCCAGAACCTTCCACGTTCTGTAAGGGTGCTGGGAGAATGCGCTCATATAACGTTTTGCATTCGTTTCCCGTCCGTCCTCCTTATCAAAAGTACGATACTCAATTCTGTCCGCCACGGCCAGCAGTCGGCCAAACAAATATTCCCTCTTTCGACATTTTTTATCCAATGCCATCGTATATACCTCCCCATACCTTTTTTCAATCTGTTGTTTTACAAGTGAGCATGCCAGTGCCAGAATTCTTTCCCATAGAAAACGGCTTTCAAATGAAACCGGCGAAGATGCCCGTTGTACAGCAAGTCTCACCATGTCTGCCGGAACCTCTTTTTTATCGAGAATACAGGGCATCCATCGCTTCACCACATCTTTATAACGTTCTTCTTTCCCCGAAAGGGAGAAATAACCGTTTTGTTCCGTTCCGTATAAAAGCTCTGCGGCATCCTTAATCCCTACCATACCATAATAAATATACCGCCCTCTTTCTTTACTGCTCTTTGGCTGCCTCCATTCGCAACGTTCATACCAGCTCTGAAGGCTGTCCAGATATCGGGAGGAATCATAGCTTCTGCATTCCACCATAGCCAAACGACCTGTTGTTGCAGCATCAAAGGCCATAATCATGGTATTGGAAGTCTGAGTCAGATTTTTGCGGTATCCTTTTATTGCCTGTCGGAAACGCATTGCCCCGGCTTCTCCGGTTCCCTTATATTGTTCTTCTTCCTCATCCCATACTTCATCGGAAAATTCTTCTTCCTCTTCGGAGACTTCGTCCGGTAATGCTTCTGCCTGTATGCATAACTCATCCGAACTGCTTTGCCAGTCCGCCACAGTTTTTAAATCGGATTCCCAGGTCACAAGGTATAGGCTTCCATAATTCGTTCCCTGCTTCCGCAGAAGCCATTTAAGTGCATTGTGAGCCTTTTGGGAATCCTCATAGCCGATGGAAAAAGCCTCTTCTTTATTGGCAAAACGCCCGCGGTAAGTATAGTTAGATTCATCATTTGCAGAAATCAGCTTCGCTCCATCTCCTTCATTCCGAATCTTCTTGGGCTGCAGCCAGGAAATTTGCGTTAAGTCGCCTGTCAGGTAGGAAAGTCCTGTCTCTTTTTGCTGAGATCTGCAATATTCTATGTAATTTTGTTGTAAAGAACAGTCTTTCCAGCATTTCACTGACAAACTGCCGCTGTCATCCATCAGCGCATCTTCCGGTAATACTTCCCCTGTATCTATTTGAAACCGTATAAATGCGTCCGTTTGAGCAACAATCTGTATTTTTGCCTTTTCGGAAATCTTTCCCGATTCATCCTGTATAAAGATACCTTGATTATTAAGATCCTTCATCAACGTACCTTTTTCCAGATACTGATAAACAGCCTTAACTTTTGAATGGCAGTAAGAGGAATCCGCCCATTTCTTCAGCTGTTCCATGTACAGCAAATGGTTTTTAGAGCAGTCTTTTCCTTTGACAAACTGATTATAATCCGCCGCGAGATATTTCAGATTGTCACAAAGCGGGTGAGGCTCAATTCCTGCCGTTCTGCTGGCCGATTTTTCAGTTACGGGAATAATAGTCAGCTTGTCCTCGTCCGGTACCGTTTCCGCTCGCAGAAAATTGCCGTCTCCGTCAATCGTCACCGTAATTTGTGCCGCTACCGTAGTATGGTAGGGCGGAAGCAAAACAATATGATCTTCCCCCATCCTGCCAGCCAGATGCTGATTTTTATCATACAAATCGCATAATTCTGCTATCCAGTTCATTCCTCATCACCTTCTTCCGAAAATTCCTGAAGACCGCTGAATTTTTTATCCGGAAAGGCCTTTATTCCCATTTCATGAATCATCCGTTTATCCGAACATTCCTCCGGAGCCAAAAAAGTCACATACCCATTCTTCATGACCGGCCGCCAAAACCGAACAGTCATTTTTCCTCTGTCCTCCTCCAGCACGGCTTCATCGGCATATGTAATTCCATGATACATAAAACCGAAAGCCACCTCTCTGGAGGGAGTATCATAATAACCTTCTCCTTCCCCAAACACACAGGGTTCCACATATCCCTGACATTCTCTGGTCCCCAGGAAGATATCTCTCCGTCCGCCTCTTTGAATCATCCGTTTGGCAATATTATGATGTTTATTTTCATCTCTGTCCCCTTCCAGTTCAGGGCGGTTCTCATTCCAGACAAAATGCGCCCTTACCTGATAACGCACATCTTTCAGGTAAGTATAATAGGAAAGGTCATTTCCCCCATTATACGCGATTGGACGAATCGCTTTTGTCTCCGTCTGGATGGGATTCATCACTCTCAACTCATCAATACGCCAAATTATCGTCGGTTTCCAATATATACTTTGCAGAATCCCTTTGATAGCTTCATAGGTAGGAATCTGATAAGAAAATTTTTCACCGCCGACTCTGGTAACCGGATCCGAAAATAATGCATAATCACCGCTGACCTGAAATTCCACCGTATTTCTGTATTTAGCCTGCACCTTTTATCTCCCTCCTTCTTAAAAATTCAAAAAATCCAATGCCGATGGTTCCTCCTTAAGACCAACGTTTTCATCATAATAACCTTCTGCCAAAACCAGCACCCGATTTTCTTCAATCCCATAAACCGCGTTCCCCAAATTTTTCAGTGTTTTTTCTGATACTCCCACCGAATAACGCTGCAGCTTTCGCAAAATAATTCTTTTCTGTTCAGGATCTGCCTCGCTCTGAAGAGCCTGAATCAGTCCTTTACCTTCCCTATAAGGGACTAGAATATTTTTCAAACCCTTATCATCAATTACAGTGAAAATCTGTCCTGCGCTCAGGAACGCCTGCTTCAGCCTGATTTCTTTTTTCTCGGCAGCAAAAATTTTATTATCGGACAGTAGCTCTACCAGGCTGCTCCTTCCCCATTCCTTCAGTACCGGATAAGAGGTTTCATCTTTGCGTTCCATCAAATAATATTTGAAATACAATGTAACCGCTTCCTCTGAATCCAACCTTTCTCTAAAACTTTCCGGGCTTTTACGGTATGCCTGAAGCGTACACAACATAGCTTCTTGTGCCGTTCTGATATCCTTAAGAGAGGAGATTCTTTCCGCTTCCTCAGACATTTTGATAAGACAGACCAGCCCTTTTTCCGGCCCTCCGTTCCGGTTACATCTTCCCGCTGCCTGTATTAGGTTATCAAGACCTGCCAGAGACCGAATCACACATTGAAAAGAAAAGTCCACACCAGCTTCCACCAATTGCGTACTGATGCAGATTACCTTTTCATTCCTGTCAAGACGTTCTCTGATTTCTTTCAAAACATTACTTCTGTGCTCAGCACACATCAGTGTGCTCAAATGGTATAAACCTCCCTCTGTTTTCCCCTTCAGCTGCTCGTAAATATCAAGTGCGCAGGATTTTGTATTGCATATCATGAGTACCTGATCCATCTGCCGTGATTTTTCCAAAATAAAATCAACCGCCTGTGAAATATTGAAACCCTTTCCGCAATCTTGCGTACAATCATGAAATTCCACACGCCTGAAAACCTCTTTATATGCTGAAATACTGTTGACCATATCAACCGGCGGCAGCATTCTGTTTTCAGGAAGCCTGTCCAAAAGCGGCTGTGTTGCCGTACATAGAACAATCGTTGTATTGCAGAACTGTGTCAGAAAATTAACCGCCAGATTAAATAGCTGCAGCAGCTTAACAGGCATAGCCTGTACCTCATCAAAAATGATTACACTGTCACACAGACTGTGAAACCGACGGATACTGCTCCTCTTTTCCTTGAACAGCGTCTGAAAAAACTGTACTGCAGTGGTCACTATCACCGGCACTTCATCCCAGTTTTCTATGAGCCGCTCATAACGTTGCTGTCCTTTCACCTCTTCCTGAACCACATCACTGTGATGTTCCAATATCATATCTGGCATATCCAGACTTGTTCTGATAACACTCGCATTTTGTTCCAGTATACTTTTAAAGGGCGCAACATAGAAAATATGTCTTTTTTTATTCGCCTTTGCACAATGCAATGCAAAACGCAAAGTACTTAGCGTCTTCCCTGCTCCGGTAGGAACGGAAAGACGGAATAAATTGCCGGAAGCGTATGCTGCGTTTCGGCAGCGTGCAGATATATCCTGCCGACAGGATGCTATCTCAGAAGTCTTATCCAATTCGTTTAATTTATTTTCCAAAGTAATAATACCGTACTCCCAAACCTTCTGAATTTCATCCTGGCTCATTCCTGTATCAGTTTTACGGTTCTCCATAAAATCCGCCGTATCCCTCCAGTCAGCATCCATCAGGGATGAAAACAGCAGTCTCTCCAACATACCCAGATAAAAATTACGATTACCATATAAGCCATTGTTATTTTTTGCAAACAGTTGCACTTCTTTGGCTAAAACATTTAAATCAGCTCTGGCCTTCTTCCTTATTTCAGCCATTTCCGCCGCGTTCAGCTTCAGTTCAGACGCCTCAAGCAGAACTTCCGCTTCTCTGCACACAGCCTTTACCTTTTCCGCAGTATACTTCTGTTTCCTTTTTTCCAATAAAATGCTTCCATCAGAAATTGATACACAATCCTGCAGACCATGATGCATATAAATGGCATCCTGTACCATTTCCCCAAGCAAGGTTCCTGGCAAATATTGATTTACCACTAAACCGCCAAGTGTGGAATGGTCCAGTTTACCTTCATTGCATCCTTCTTCTTTTAAGGACTTTTCAAAATATTCCTGCCATTCCTCCGGATATTTTCCATCATCATGATGAATTCCTGTCAGCCAAGCCGTCTTTTTCAATTCGGGCAAAGGACAATAGTTTTCTGCAAGCCGGGCTACATTTATCTGATGATTTACATTGAGCTGATATTGCTGATCTTTTTCCCGATAATGAGAATGATATGTTTTTTCCATGTATCCCCCGCGTCAATGCTTTCTGCATATAGCAAACATTCTCTTCACTGCACATATAAAACGCTTTAGCGCAATATAAGCAGAAAAAGTACAAAATTATATTACATATATCCTTATTATATTCTCCAAAATAACTATTATCAACATAAAAACTTATTTTTTACTATACTTTTCTAAATAGAAAGGTGAACTTTCTGTACCTTATTTCCACTTAAAAAAGAGGCAGGCCTTAAACTTACCGGCCTGTCTCCTGAATACTGCATTTATTTCTATTCTTTTTTGTATAATCAGAAACTAACCATTAATTCCGGACAAAACTACTTTTCCAAAGCAAAAATCAAAGAATAAGGATCTATCGATTTGCCAGCTCCGCAGTAATTTCTTCCCAGGTAACATCTTTTTCAGCCATAAGAACCATCATATGGTAAAGGAAGTCGCAGATTTCATACTTAATTTCATTGGGGTTGGGATTTTTGGCGGCGATAACGATTTCGGTGGCCTCTTCTCCCAGTTTTTTCAGGATTTTATCAATGCCTTTGTCAAACAGATAATTGGTGTAAGAACCCTCCTTGGGATTCTCCTTACGATCCTTGATAACGGCAAAGACATCTTCGAAAACCTTCAACGGGTTATGCTGAGTGTCCGCGGTGTCGTCCAGGGTGAGTATTTCGTTGAAAAAGCAGCTGTAGGAACCTGTATGGCAGGCAGCCCCAATCTGTACCACGCGGGCGAGGATGGTATCCATGTCGCAGTCTGCGTGAAGGGATTTGACATACTGATAGTGGCCGCTTGTTTCGCCCTTGATCCAAAGCTCCTGGCGGCTTCTGCTGTAGTAGGTCATTTTACCTGTATGTATGGTGGCCAGATAGGCTTCTTCGTTCATATATGCCTGCATGAGAACCGCGTCAGTTTTGTAGTCCTGTACAATTACGGGAATCATGCCATCGGAATTCAGTTTGAAATCAGACCACTGATAGGCGGCGGTAATTTCGGAAACCTCTATGCCGTTATCTCGGCAGAGCTTTTTCAGCGCTTCGATTTCTTTATAGTTATCATTCACAAGCTTCCCTGCGATGCCGTCCACATTTTCCATTTTCAGGATTTCAATGATTTTTTCCAGGGAGATCTCAGGAAGCGTTGTAATGACAGGAACAGGGCTGATTTCGGCCGTTTCCTTCAGAATGGCCGGCTCCCGTACGAGAACGCTGCTGATATATTGGTTGATCAGAGCGCACTGCTCCCTGATCACCTTACTGCTGTCTGTCATCGCAAGCAGCTTATCCGCGCCGAATTTCAGGGAGACCTCACGGGTGACTGCGATATTATCTTCTTCCGTATAATCAAGCACCGCCTGGCGGCATCCGGCATAGAGTAGTTTTTTCACGTCTTCCATGCGGTGGATCGCACCGGCGCCGATTACGGGAACGGCCACGGTGGCGCATATTTCTTTGATGATGTCTATGGCTTCCTCATGCTCCCTGTCAGTGGAGGAAAGGTCAAATACGATGATGCCGTCGCATTTGTTGTCACTGTAGCTCTCTGCCAAAGCCACCGGATCAATGCTGACCTCATGCAAATCATCAAGACTGCTTACCGCTCTCTTCTGATACAAATAAATACATAGCAAAAATTTTTTTGAGTTCATTGGCTCTCCTGCTCTTTCGTTTGCTTTTTCCGTAATACTATCCGCACAGTTCTTCCGGCACGGCGGAAAGAAGCCCGGAATTATGCCGGAAATTCCTTCCGCTTCCGCTTACAGGCTTCCCTTGGTGCTCAGGACGCCGTCAATGCGTTCATCGTATCCTGTAGCCATATCAAGCGCCTTGGCAAATGCCTTGAACATGGCTTCCGCCATATGATGGCTGTTCTGCCCGGACAGCATTTTCAGGTGGAGGTTCATGGCGGCGCTATAGGATACTGCATAGAAAAACTCCCGGAGCAGCTGGCTGTCCAGCGTGCCTATCACAGGCGTGGGAAAGCTGCAGTCGAATTCCAGCCAGGGTCTTCCACAAAGATCCACGGCGCTTAAAGCAAGCGCATCATCCATGGGAAGCATGAAAAAACCATAACGGCGGATACCGGCCTTGTTTCCTGCAGCCTGGGCAATGGCCTGGCCCAGGACGATCCCGGTATCTTCCACAGTATGATGGCCGTCCACGTGCAGATCACCGTTGACCTGGACGGTCAAGTCAAAAAAACCATGCTTCGCAAAACCCTCCAGCATATGATCGAAAAAACCGATGCCCGTATGAATATCGCTTTTTCCGCTTCCGTCCAGATTCAACGTCAGAGTGATATCTGTTTCTCTGGTGGTTCTTTTCATGCATGCGCACCGCTGTGCCCGGCGTACTCCTTCCGCGTCCTGTCCCATGACCAATCCTCCTGAAAAAATAATTATTCAAATCTAACTTTAATCGAATTTGCATGTGCAGTCAAGCCTTCCCGTTCGGCAAAAAGCTCGATATCCTTATGGGCTTTTCCCAAAGCGTCCCGCGAATAGGAAATGATGCTTGTTTTTTTCATAAAATCATCCACATTTAAGGGTGAGAAAAATTTGGCGGTTCCGTTGGTGGGAAGCACATGGTTGGGGCCGGCGAAGTAATCACCCAGCGGCTCGCTGGAGTATTCCCCAAGGAAAATAGCGCCGGCATTCCTGATCTTTGTCATAACGGAAAAAGGATCCTTTGTCAGAATTTCCAGATGCTCGGAGGCAATTTCGTTGGCGGTTTCCACCGCCTCGTCCAAATCCTGAGCAATCAGGATATACCCGTAATTGTCCAGTGATTTTTGAATGGTTTCCCTGCGGCTTAACGTAGTAAGGAAGCCGTCAATTTCTTCCGATACCTTTTCCGCCAGTTCTTCACTTGTGGTGATGAGGATGGCGCTTGCCAGCTCGTCATGTTCCGCCTGGGAAAGAAGATCCGCCGCCACATAACGGGGATTGGCCGTTTCGTCGGCAATGACCAGAATTTCACTGGGACCTGCAATGGAGTCAATGCTCACATAGCCGAAGCAGGCTTTTTTGGCAAGAGCAACAAAAATATTGCCGGGGCCGGTAATTTTATCCACCTTGGGGATACTTTCGGTTCCGAAGGCCATGGCGGCAATGGCCTGCGCGCCGCCCACCTTGTAGATTTCAT
>NZ_KE992713.1:0-2441 GCF_000466465.2 Clostridium sp. KLE 1755 | reverse complement strand
GTGCGCCCAGATAGGGCGTTGTGCAAAGCAGTTTAAGGTACTGCCGCACACGGCAGTGTGCGAAACAATCTGCCTTACCGACTAAGGAGAAATCCTTTACGGGAACAGCGCATGGCAGAAAAAGGAATAGTCACCAAAGGACTTAGGTGCGACTGTTTCCTAATGTTAAGAAGATATGAGGATAAGATTGGGTTTATCGAATGTAAGGTTCCAGTTCCTGTTTTTTGCAGGTGTGGGAAAAGTCCTGTAACCCATGTCATAACGCTGTCACGTCATCTTTCACGGCGGGACAACTGCTACACGTTATGAAACAGGCGTGAGAACACGTCATAACGAACCGAAAGCATATCCGACAATCTTCATTCACCTAAGCACAACGCTAACTGGGGATTGCCTAAGTCCGGCTCATTCGCCGGATATGGCAACGGAGGCTCCATAGTAGTCCGAGAGGGGTAATGACCCTTACATGGCGAAGGGAGCCAGTTAGTAACATCTAAAATGTAAGAATGAAAGGGAGGAGAAACCTCAATGAAACCAACATCTGAAATTTTAGAGCGTATTGAAAGGTGTTCCAGCGAACACAAAGACGGCGTATTCACAAGGCTATACAGATATTTACTCCGTGAAGATATTTACTACGCCGCCTATCAGAAACTTTATGCAAACAAAGGCGCAACAACACAGGGTATCGACGACGATACCGCAGACGGTTTCAGTGACTTCTATGTAAAAGAGTTAATCCAGTCACTAAAGGACGGAACCTACAAGGCTAACCCTGTAAGACGTGGGTATATTCCAAAGAAAAACGGAAAACTCCGTCCGCTGGGTATCCCGTCTTTCCGTGACAAGCTCCTGCAAGAAGTTGTCAGAATGATTTTGGAAGCTATCTATGAACCTGTCTTTGACAGTCACTCCCACGGTTTCAGACCGGGCAAAAGCTGTCATACCGCACTCCGTCAGATTTCTTCTGACTTCACAGGCGTGGTTTGGTTTATCGAGGGTGATATTCAGGGTTGTTTTGATAACATCAATCACGAAAAACTGATTGAGATTTTGAGCAGGAAAATCAAAGACAGTCGTTTTCTGAACATCATTCGCCAGTTTTTGAAAGCTGGGTATATCGAGAATTGGAAGTATAACGCCACTTACAGCGGTTCTCCGCAGGGTGGTATCTGTTCACCGATACTTGCAAATATCTATCTGAATGAGCTGGACAAGAAGTTTCGGGAAATCGCAGAACGCTTTGATAAACCGAGGTCCGCATATCAGACACCGGAATATCATACGGCAAGCAAAGAATTAAAAAGGCTGTCCTACTGGATTGACCATACCGATAATGAAGCGGAAAGACAAGAACTGATTGACCAGCATAAAGCGCAGAAGAAAGCTATGAGAAATCTGCCCTGCAAACCCGCCGACAATAAGAAATTTACTTTTGTCCGCTATGCGGACGACTGGCTGGCAGGTGTGTGCGGCACAAAAGCGGAATGTGAAGAATTAAAAACCGAAATCGCTGAATTTCTAAGCACAGAGTTGAAATTGACCTTGAGTGAAGAAAAGACGCTGATAACGCACAGCTCCGAAAAAGTCCGTTTCATTGGCTATGATATTTGCGTCCGCAGAAATCAGGAGGTCAAAGGTCACAGAATGAAAAACGGGACGTGGAGAAAATCCCGTACCCTGCACATGAAAGTTGCCCTTACTATTCCCCATACGGAAAAGATTGAGAAATTTATGTTTGCAAAGAAAGTCATTCGCCAAAAGGAGAATGGGGAGTTCCAGCCGATACACAGAGCCGGACTTCTCAACCTTGCGGATTATGAGATTGTGGAGCAGTACAATGCCGAAGCAAGAGGACTATGCAACTATTACAATCTGGCCTGTGACTATCACACGCTGGACTACTTCTGCTATCTCATGGAGTATAGCTGCTTAAAGACGATTGCCAACAAGCATAAAACCAGTATCCGCAAAATCATCCGCCAGCACAAAGACGGGAAAACGTGGTCTGTTCCTTATGAAACCAAAGCTGGGACAAAACGTGTACGCCCTGTTAAAATCGCAGATTGTAAGCGTGGCGAAGCGAGTGACATCATCTATCAGAGAAAGAAATTTAGCTGGAAAACCACTATCAGACAACGGCTTAATGCCAGAGTTTGTGAACTATGTGGGTGTAAAGAAGCCGACTTGTACGAGGTTCACGTTATACGGAACCTAAACGAGTTGGGGAATTCTGATTGGGAAACCGTGATGAAAAAGAAGCGGCGGAAAACACTTGTTGTTTGTAGCAAGTGCCATGAAAGAATACACAAACACTAATCAATACGTCAATTACTAATGGGGAGCCGGATACTTCGAGAGGAGTAAGTCCGGTTCCGAGGGAGGGTGTAGGAAACCTGCCGCCAACGGCGGCAAGACGCCTTTACCCTACCCTACGATTT
>NZ_KE992712.1:0-56110 GCF_000466465.2 Clostridium sp. KLE 1755 | reverse complement strand
GCGCCCATGGCGCGCAAACAAAGAAAAGGGCTCTCCGAAAATCGGAAAGCCCTTAAAAATCTAAAAATACTAATTACTCGATGATGGTAGCAACACGGCCTGATCCTACAGTACGTCCACCTTCACGGATAGCGAAAGTAAGACCCTGCTCCATAGCGATAGGATGAATCAGTTCGATGCTCATTTCTACGTTATCACCAGGCATGCACATCTCTACACCTTCAGGAAGGTTGCAGACACCTGTTACGTCAGTTGTTCTGAAGTAGAACTGAGGTCTGTAGTTGTTGAAGAAAGGAGTATGACGTCCACCTTCATCTTTGGTCAGAACGTATACCTGAGCGGTAAACTTTCTGTGGCAGGTAACTGTGCCGGGTTTTGCAAGAACCTGTCCTCTTTCGATTTCAGTTCTCTGAACACCACGAAGCAGTGCGCCGATGTTATCACCAGCCTGAGCTTCATCCAGCATCTTACGGAACATTTCGATACCGGTAACAACAGTCTTCTTGGTCTCTTCTTTGATACCAACGATTTCAACTTCTTCATTCAGATGAAGTGTTCCACGCTCTACTCTACCGGTTGCAACAGTACCACGGCCGGTAATTGTGAATACGTCTTCTACAGGCATAAGGAAAGGCTTGTCTGTGTCACGCTGAGGATCCGGAATATAAGAGTCAACAGCTGCCATCAGCTCAAGGATCTTATCGCCCCATTCGCTCTGAGGATCTTCCAGAGCTTTCAGAGCGGAACCCTGGATAATCGGAGTGTCATCTCCGGGGAATTCATACTCGTTCAGCAGGTCTCTGATTTCCATTTCAACCAGCTCAAGCAGTTCCGGATCGTCTACCATATCACATTTGTTCATGAATACAACGATATAAGGAACGCCTACCTGACGGGACAGCAGGATGTGTTCTTTGGTCTGAGCCATAACACCATCGGTAGCTGCAACAACCAGGATAGCACCATCCATCTGAGCTGCACCAGTGATCATGTTCTTTACATAGTCAGCATGGCCAGGGCAGTCAACGTGTGCGTAATGTCTGTTTTCTGTTTCATACTCTACGTGAGCTGTGGAAATGGTGATACCACGTTCTCTTTCTTCCGGAGCCTTGTCGATCATATCGAAAGCTACAGCTTCACCAGTTCCAAGTCTTGTATTCAGAGTCTTGGTAATAGCTGCTGTCAGAGTTGTTTTACCATGGTCAACGTGGCCAATGGTACCAATGTTACAATGCGGCTTTTTTCTTTCAAATTTAGCTTTAGCCATTTTTGATAATCCTCCTTAAAATCAATAGAAATCAATTGTTTCTTTTTCTAATCGGCTAATTCTGATTATATTAGATTATACCGATATTTTCAAGCTTTATTTAGCTTATTTTGCCTTTGCTGCAAGTACTTTTTACACAGGAAAAAGTTCACTACTTTTATTTTGCCTTTGCAGCAAGCACTTTTTCCTGTACGTTCTTCGGTACCTGCTCATATTTCTCAAAGAACATGGAATAGTTGCCACGTCCCTGAGTCTTGGAACGCAGGTCTGTGGAATAACCGAACATCTCAGCAAGCGGTACATATGCTCTTACCAGCTTGCCTCCGCCGATGTCATCCATACCTTCGATACGTCCGCGGCGGGAGTTGATATCACCGATAACATCACCCATATAGTCTTCAGGCATGGTAACTTCAACCTTCATGATAGGCTCAAGCAGTACCGGGTTAGCCTTGGACATAGCATCCTTGAATGCCAGGGATCCGGCAATGTGGAATGCCATTTCGGAAGAGTCAACTTCATGGTAGGAACCATCGTATACGGTAGCGTGAACACCCAGTACAGGGAATCCGCCGAGGATACCGGCCTTGGATGCTTCCTCAATACCTTCACCAACTGCCGGGATATATTCCTTAGGAATAGAACCGCCGACAACTGCGGTATCGAACTTGAATGTCTCTTCGCCGTTAGGATCCATGGGCTCGAACTTAACCTTACAATGTCCGTACTGTCCACGTCCACCGGACTGTTTTGCGTATTTGCTGTCAACATCAACAGGCTTGGTAAAGGTTTCTTTGTATGCAACCTGAGGTGCACCAACGTTTGCTTCCACCTTGAACTCACGCAGAAGTCTGTCTACGATAATTTCCAGATGGAGCTCGCCCATACCAGCGATAATTGTCTGTCCTGTTTCCTGATCCGTATGGGCACGGAAGGTCGGGTCTTCTTCTGCCAGTTTGGAAAGAGCTTCACCCAGTTTACCCTGGCCTGCTTTGGTCTTGGGCTCAATAGCAAGCTCAATAACCGGTTCAGGGAATTCCATGGATTCCAGAATTACCGGATGCTGATCGTCACAGATGGTATCACCGGTTGTGGTGAACTTAAAGCCAACTGCTGCAGCGATATCACCGGCAAATACCTTATCTAGCTCCTGTCTCTTGTTAGCATGCATCTGCAGGATACGTCCAACACGTTCCTTCTTATCCTTTGTTGCATTCAGCACATAAGAACCGGAGTTCATAGTTCCAGAATACACACGGAAGAATGCAAGCTTACCAACAAACGGGTCAGCCATAATCTTGAATGCCAGAGCGGAAAAAGGTTCCTCGTCAGAAGAATGTCTTTCCACTTCGTTTCCATCCAGATCAGTTCCCTTTATAGAAGGGATGTCCGTAGGAGAAGGCATATACTCAAGCACTGCATCCAGAAGCTTCTGTACACCCTTGTTCCTGTATGCGGAACCGCAGCAAACCGGGATAGCTGCACATTCGCATGTAGCTTTTCTCAGAACTGCCTTAAGTTCTTCAACAGAAGGTTCTTCCCCTTCCAGATACATCATCATTAAATCATCATCTAATTCACAGATTTTCTCGATCAGCTCTGAACGATACAGCTCTGCATCATCCTGCATATCCCCAAGATCCTCTGTTACTGTAATATCTTCGCCCTTATCGTCGTTAAAGATATAGGCTTTCATTTCAAACAGGTCGATGATTCCCTTGAATTCATCTTCCTTGCCGATAGGCAGCTGCAGGATGATGGCATTCTTGCCAAGCCTTGTCCTGATCTGGTCTACGGCACCGTAAAAGTTTGCGCCAAGGATGTCCATCTTATTGATGAAGGCCATTCTCGGTACATTGTAGGTGTCTGCCTGACGCCATACGTTTTCTGACTGAGGCTCAACGCCGCCCTTCGCACAGAATACGCCGACAGCGCCATCCAGTACACGAAGAGAACGCTCAACTTCCACTGTGAAGTCAACGTGGCCGGGAGTATCGATAATATTGATACGGTACTCAGGCTCATTGGGATCAACCTTGCATTCATGATGCTTGGTCCAGTGGCATGTGGTAGCGGCTGATGTGATGGTGATACCTCTTTCCTGTTCCTGCTCCATCCAGTCCATGGTCGCAGTACCTTCATGAGTATCCCCGATCTTATAGTTAACACCGGTGTAGTACAGAATACGCTCTGTCAGAGTAGTCTTACCTGCATCGATGTGAGCCATAATACCAATGTTTCTGGTTCTCTCTAATGGATATTCTCTTCCAGCCAAAGGTTTTTCCTCCTTAATTTTGTATCCCGGGCCTAAGCCGCAAGGACGCGCCCACCCAGATTAAAATCTGTAGTGAGAGAACGCCTTGTTTGCTTCTGCCATTTTGTGCATGTCTTCTTTTCTTTTAACTGCGGATCCGGTGTTATTGGATGCGTCAAGAATTTCGTTTGCCAGTCTTTCTTCCATGGTCTTCTCGCCTCTCTTGCGTGAGAAGGTTACAAGCCATCTTAAGCCCAGCGCCTGGCGTCTGTCAGGTCTTACTTCGATAGGCACCTGATAGGTAGCACCACCGATACGCCTAGCCTTTACTTCGAGAACAGGCATGATATTGTTCATCGCTTCCTCGAATACTTCAAGAGCCGGCTTTCCAGCCTTTGCTTCAACTCTGTTGAACGCACCGTATACAATCTTCTGGGCAACGCCTCTCTTACCATCCAGCATGATGTTGTTGATAAGTTTGGTGACTACCTTGTCGTTGTATAAGGGGTCCGCCAGTACGTCTCTTTTCTGAATATGTCCTTTACGTGGCACGGTTCTTCCCTCCTTAATTATAATCTGTAATTAAATCATCGGTACTCACATGTGTCTGATACACGGCCGCATGCGGCCGGGCAAACGTCTGTCCGGAAACAAAACGTTACTAATTACACCCAATGTGTTCGTGCGGTCTATCTGTTCGCTTAGAAAGTGAAAATCAGAATCCCAACACTAAATTAGTTCTTTCTGTGGTACATGGAAAATAATGAATTATTTTCCTGCCTTAGGTCTCTTAGCACCGTATTTGGAACGGGCCTGACGTCTGTTAGCAACGCCTGCGGTATCCAGTGTACCTCTGATGATGTGGTATCTGGTACCGGGAAGGTCCTTAACACGGCCGCCTCTGATCAGAACAACGCTGTGTTCCTGCAGATTGTGTCCTTCACCGGGAATGTAGCTTGTTACTTCGATTCCGTTGGAAAGACGAACTCTGGCGATCTTTCTAAGAGCTGAGTTAGGTTTCTTAGGAGTAGCTGTCTTAACAGCGGTGCAGACACCTCTCTTCTGAGGAGCGGAAGCATCCGTAGCTTTCTTGTGAAGGGAGTTGTATCCTTTCTGGAGAGCCGGTGCGGTAGACTTCTTTACAGATGTCTGACGTCCTTTTCTGACTAACTGGTTAAATGTTGGCATTCTTTTTCACCTCCTGCGGTATAGGTTAATGTGTCGTTATATACATGCATAAGAAAAAAATGCATTCAAATGCACGCTAGAATAGTATACGTGCTTCAGAATGCATTGTCAATAGATTTTCTTTAAATTTACAGGTATTTTATGGTAAATGAGCGGCTTTTACACCTAATTCTCAAAAATTTTACGCAAACGTGCCTCCTTCACTTTCTTACGGTCAGCACGAAGCGCTGTCCTGCGCAGCCAATAGCGCGGATCTGACTGGACTGTAACACTCTGCTTGCTTTTCATTTCCTGAGGAATAACACGCGTCGCTGTAAACGCCAGACAGGCATGGAAAATTCTCCATGCCTGTCTGGGTACGTTTACATTATAAATGAGACAGCTTCTCATTCTTAATCAGCTAATTACTCATTATCCTCTGCAACAGAAACTGCCAAATCCTCATCTTCATCGATTTCTTCCGTTTCTTCTGCAGTTATGATATCCTCTTCCTCATCCGGAAGGACGTCTTCCTCCACGCCTTCGTCAAAATCGAATTCATCGTCCATATCCAGCATGTCATTCAGCGTGTCGTCGGTGCTCAGATGCACGTCGCGGTAGCGCTTCATACCGGTTCCGGCAGGAATCAGCTTACCAATAATTACGTTTTCCTTCAGACCGATCAGAGGGTCAACCTTTCCTTTGATTGCAGCTTCGGTAAGAACCTTGGTAGTTTCCTGGAAGGATGCTGCCGACAGGAAGGAGTTGGTTGCAAGAGCCGCCTTGGTAATACCAAGAAGAATCTGCTTGCCGTCCGCCGGCTGTCTGCCAGCTGCCACAAGCTCTTCATTCAGGTCTTCGTAATCCAGAGCATCCACAAGTGTGCCGGGCAGATATTCGGTATCACCGCTGTCTTCCACACGCACCTTCTTCAGCATCTGACGAACGATAACCTCGATATGCTTATCGCTGATATCAACACCCTGGAGACGGTATACACGCTGTACTTCACGGAGCATGTAATCCTGTACTGCACGGATACCCTTGATCTTCAACAGATCGTGGGGGTTAACGCTACCTTCGGTCAGTTCATCACCAGCCTCAAGTATCTGGCCGTCCATAACCTTGATTCTGGAACCGTAAGGGATCAGATAGGCTTTGGATTCGCCTGTTTCACTGTTGGTTATGATAACTTCACGTTTTTTCTTTGTATCCTTAATGGCCGCCACACCGCCGAACTCTGCGATAATCGCAAGTCCCTTGGGCTTTCTGGCCTCAAAAAGCTCCTCGACACGGGGAAGACCCTGTGTGATATCGTCACCGGCAACACCGCCCGTATGGAAGGTACGCATGGTCAGCTGGGTACCAGGCTCACCAATTGACTGTGCAGCGATGATTCCAACTGCTTCACCAACCTGCACCGCTTCACCGGTAGCCATGTTGGCTCCGTAGCACTTGGCGCAGATTCCGTTTCTGGAACGGCAGCTTAATATAGTACGGATTTTCACGCTTTCCACAGGTTCACCCTTATCATTTACGCCAACGCTGAGAATTCTCTCCGCACGGCTGGGAGTGATCATGTGGTTCTTCTTAACAATGACATTACCATCGCGATCCTTGATTTCC
The DNA here is from genome assembly GCF_000466465.2 of Clostridium sp. KLE 1755. Classification (NCBI taxonomy): domain Bacteria; kingdom Bacillati; phylum Bacillota; class Clostridia; order Eubacteriales; family Clostridiaceae; genus Clostridium; species Clostridium sp. KLE 1755. The sequence continues at coordinate 49,796 of NZ_KE992712.1, read as the reverse complement.
TCACAGGAAACCCTGCCGGTAATTCTGTCCTTCAGGCCTTCGATGGTTTCTTTTCCATCCATGAAAGCCTTAACTTCCATGCCTGGAATTTCCGGTCTGTCTTCACAGCAGTCCAGTTCACGGATAATCAGCTCCTGTGATACGTCGACCATACGTCTGGTCAGGTATCCGGAGTCAGCGGTACGCAGAGCCGTATCGGACAGACCCTTACGTGCGCCGTGCGCGGACATGAAGTATTCCAGTACGTCCAGACCTTCACGGAAGTTTGATTTGATGGGCAGCTCGATGGTACGGCCGGTTGTATCGGCCATCAGTCCACGCATACCTGCCAGCTGCTTGATCTGCTGGTTGGAACCACGGGCACCTGAGTCGGCCATCATGAAAATATTGTTGTATTTATCCAGTCCTGCAAGCAGAACGTCCGTCAGCTCTTTATCCGTCTCATTCCAGGTCTCCACAACCGCACGGTAACGCTCTTCCTCTGTGATAAGGCCGCGGCGGAAGTTCTGTGAAATACGGTCAACGGTAGCCTGCGCTTCTGCCAGCATTTCCGGCTTCTTTTCAGGAACGGTCATGTCGGAAATGGAAACCGTCATGGCTGCCCTTGTAGAATATTTGTAGCCGGTTGCCTTAATATCATCCAGCACCTCAGCCATTCTGGAGGAACCATGGATATTGATAACCTTTTCCAGAATCTGCTTCAGGCCCTTCTTGCTTACGTGGAAGTCAACCTCCAGCTTCAGCGCATTTTCCGGAACGCTTCTGTCCACAAAGCCCAGATCCTGAGGAAGGACTTCATTGAAAATAAAACGGCCCAGCGTAGATTCTACGATATCAGACATTTCAGTGCCGTCAGGCATCTGCTTTGTTATTTTAACTTTAATTCTTGAATGCAGGGTCAGCGCCTGGTTTTCATAAGCCAGAATTGCTTCATTCAGGCTCTTAAAGCACTTTCCTTCGCCCTTGGCTCCGGGTCTTTCCTGTGTCAGGTAATAGATACCAAGTACCATATCCTGGGAAGGAACGGCAACAGGGCCGCCATCGGAGGGCTTCAGCAGGTTATTGGGTGAAAGAAGCATAAAACGGCACTCTGCCTGCGCTTCCACGGAAAGAGGAAGATGCACAGCCATCTGGTCACCGTCGAAGTCCGCATTGAAAGCCGTACAAACAAGCGGATGCAGCTTGATAGCCTTACCTTCCACCAGGATGGGTTCAAACGCCTGAATACCCAGTCTATGCAGTGTAGGGGCGCGGTTCAACATAACGGGATGCTCTTTGATAACATCCTCCAGAACGTCCCATACCTGAGAATCCAGTCTTTCCACCAGCTTTTTGGCATTTTTAATATTCTGGGAAATGCCTCTGGCCACCAGTTCCTTCATAACGAAGGGCTTAAACAGCTCGATTGCCATCTCCTTAGGCAGACCGCACTGATAAATTTTCAGTTCGGGACCTACGACGATAACGCTTCGTCCTGAATAGTCAACACGCTTGCCCAACAGGTTCTGACGGAAACGGCCGGACTTACCTTTAAGCATGTCGGAAAGGGATTTGAGTGCCCTGTTTCCGGGTCCTGTTACCGGACGTCCCCTTCTGCCGTTGTCAATCAGGGCATCAACGGCTTCCTGAAGCATTCTCTTTTCATTACGGACGATAATATCCGGAGCGCCAAGCTCCAGCAGTCTTTTCAGACGGTTATTTCTGTTGATAATCCTGCGGTACAGGTCGTTTAAGTCGGAGGTCGCAAAACGTCCGCCGTCCAGCTGTACCATAGGACGAAGATCCGGAGGAATTACCGGGATGGCATCCAGAATCATCCACTCCGGACGGTTGCCGGATTCGCGGAAAGCTTCCACAACCTCAAGACGCTTGATTATTCTTGCACGCTTCTGGCCGGTAGACTCATTCAGCCCTGTTTTCAGTTCTTCGGATTCTTTTTCAAGGTCAATAGCTTCCAGCAGCTCTTTGATGGACTCGGCGCCCATGCCCGCCCGGAATTTATTTCCCCAGGTTTCCCTTGCGTCTTGGTATTCCTTTTCGGAAAGCACCTGCTTGTATTCCAGGTTGCTTTCGCCGCGGTCAAGTACGATATAGGAAGCAAAGTAAAGTACCTTTTCCAGCACTCTGGGGGAAAGATCCAGAATCAGTCCCATACGGCTGGGGATACCTTTAAAATACCAGATATGGGAAACCGGCGCAGCCAGTTCGATATGTCCCATACGCTCACGGCGGACGCTGGACTTGGTAACCTCAACACCGCATCTGTCGCAGACAACACCTTTGTATCTGATTTTCTTGTATTTACCGCAGTGACATTCCCAGTCCTTGGTAGGCCCGAAAATACGTTCACAGAACAGGCCGTCTCTTTCCGGCTTCAGCGTTCTGTAATTGATGGTTTCGGGCTTCTGTACCTCACCTCTGGACCAGTCCCTGATCTTTTCAGGAGAAGCCAGGCCGATTTTGATGGCATCGAACGTCATCGGCTGATATACTTCATTTTTTGTAGTTGTTTCAGACATTGTGCACTCCTTCCAAAACTATTCCGGATGAACGGGCCTGCCCTGCGCAGGCCGTTCATTTTCCATACAGATGCAGATTATTCCTCGATTTCCTCGAAATTCTCATCTATATCGAATTCCAGGTCATCTTCAGGCTCCTCTTCTTCAGCAGTCACCAGTTCTCCGCTCTTATCGTCGAATTCCTGATGCTGGTAACCGAGTTCGCCAAGAGAATCTTTTTCATACTTCTCATAACCTTTGGAGTCACCTTCGATTTCGTAGCGGTAATCCGTATCACCGTAGTCCACCGTTTCCATGATTTCCACTTCCGTATTGTCCTCACGCAGAACCTTAACATCCAGCGCAAGAGACTGCAGCTCCTTCAGCAGAACCTTGAAGGATTCCGGAATGCCGGGCTCAGGGATATTTTCACCCTTGATAATGGCTTCGTAAGTCTTCACACGTCCCACGACATCGTCGGACTTCACTGTCAGGATTTCCTGCAGAGTGTAAGCAGCGCCATATGCTTCCAGCGCCCAAACTTCCATTTCCCCGAAACGCTGGCCGCCGAACTGCGCTTTACCGCCCAGAGGCTGCTGTGTTACAAGGGAATAAGGGCCGGTGGAACGCGCATGGATCTTATCGTCTACCAGATGGTGCAGCTTCAGGTAATGCATGTGTCCGATTGTTACCGGGCTGTCAAAATACTCTCCGGTACGGCCGTCACGAAGCCTTACCTTTCCGTCCCTGCTGATGGGCACGCCCTTCCAGAGTTCTCTGTGATCTCTGTTCAGAGACAGGTACTGGAATACTTCAGGACGCAGCTCATCTTTATGCTTTGCTTCAAATTCTTCCCATTCCAGGTTCACGTAATCGTTTGCCAGGTCAAGGGTATCCATAATATCATTTTCATTGGCGCCGTCAAATACCGGTGTTGCCACGTTAAAGCCCAGGGCCTTGGCTGCCAGGGACAGATGGATTTCCAGTACCTGTCCGATATTCATACGGGAAGGCACGCCCAGAGGATTCAGTACGATATCAAGCGGGCGTCCGTTGGGCAGGTAAGGCATATCCTCCACGGGAAGCACACGGGAAACAACACCCTTGTTGCCGTGACGGCCTGCCATCTTGTCACCTACGGAAATCTTTCTCTTCTGTGCGATGTAAATACGCACTGCCTGATTCACACCGGGAGAAAGCTCATCGCCATTTTCCCTCGTAAATACCTTGGCATCCACAATGATGCCGTATTCACCGTGAGGCACCTTCAGGGACGTATCCCTTACTTCTCTTGCCTTCTCACCGAAAATGGCACGCAGAAGCCTTTCTTCAGCCGTCAGTTCGGTTTCTCCCTTGGGAGTTACCTTACCCACAAGGATATCGCCTGCACGGACCTCTGCACCGATGCGGATAATTCCTCTGTCGTCCAGATCCTTCAGGGCTTCATCACCAACGCCGGGAACGTCTCTTGTGATTTCTTCCGGCCCCAGCTTTGTGTCTCTGGCTTCCGCTTCGTATTCTTCAATATGGACGGAGGTATATACATCCTCCTGTACCAGTCTCTCACTTAAAAGAACAGCATCCTCGTAATTGTAACCTTCCCAGGTCATGAAACCGATGAGAGGGTTCTTGCCCAGCGCCAGCTCGCCTTCTGAAGTGGAAGGGCCGTCTGCAATTACCTGGCCCGCGGAAACATGGTTGCCCTTGAATACGATGGGTCTCTGGTTGTAGCAGTTGCTCTGGTTGCTTCGTGAAAACTTCGTAAGATGGTATTCAACCTTCTCACCGTCATCACAGGTCATCTTAATCAGGTTGGAGGATACATAGTCGATAATACCGGGCTTTCTGGCAACAACGCAGACACCTGAGTCAACGGCTGCCTTCACTTCCATACCGGTTCCTACCGCCGGCGCTTCCGTGGTGAGCAGCGGCACCGCCTGACGCTGCATGTTGGATCCCATCAGCGCACGGTTGGCATCGTCGTTTTCCAGGAAAGGAATGAGGGCTGTAGCTACGGAGAACACCATCTTGGGAGATACATCCATGTAATCAAACATGGTCTTGGGATATTCCTGCGTCTCTTCACGGTAACGGCCGGATACGGTATTTCTTACGAAATGCCCTTCCGCATCCAGGGCCTCGTTCGCCTGTGCCACATGGTAATTATCTTCTTCATCAGCTGTCATATAGACAACATCCTCGGTAACCCTGGGATTCATCGGGTCCGTTTTATCAATCTTACGGTAGGGTGCTTCCACGAAACCGTATTCGTTAATTCTTGCATAACATGCCAGAGAGTTGATCAGACCGATGTTGGGTCCTTCAGGCGTCTCGATAGGGCACATCCTTCCGTAATGGGAGTAATGTACGTCACGTACCTCAAATCCGGCACGGTCACGGCTCAAACCGCCGGGTCCCAATGCGGACAGACGTCTCTTATGGGTCAGCTCGCCCAGCGGGTTGTTCTGATCCATGAACTGGGACAGCTGGGAGGAACCGAAGAATTCCTTCACGGCAGCCTGTACCGGTTTAATGTTGATCAGAACCTGCGGAGAAATTTCTTCCGCATCATGCGTGGTCATTCTTTCACGGACCACTCTTTCCATTCTGGACAGACCAATACGGTACTGGTTCTGGAGCAGCTCGCCCACAGCCCTGATACGCCTGTTGCCCAGATGGTCGATATCGTCATCGTTGCCGATGCCGTATTCCAGATGGATGTTATAGTTAATGGAAGCGATGATATCTTCCTTCGTAATATGCTTCGGGATCAGCTCATGGATGTTCTTCCGGATGGCCTCTGCCAACTCTTCCGGATCCGCAGAATACTCTTCCAGGATCTGCGCCAGGACAGGATAATATACCAGCTCGGTAACGCCCAGTTCTTTTGGATCACAGTCCACATAATGTGTAATATCAACCATCATGCTGGAGAGCACCTTTACATTGCGCTCCTCTGTCTCAATATATACAAAAGGAACCGCACTGTTCTGGATGGTGTCCGCCAGTTCGGCCGTCACCTTGGTTCCCGCCGCGGCAAGAAGCTCTCCTGTTGTGGTGTCAATCACATCCTCAGCCAGGATATGGCCGCGGATTCTGTTTCTGAGCATCAGCTTCTTATTGAATTTATATCTGCCGACTTTCGCCAAATCATATCTTCTGGGGTCGAAGAACATGGCATTGATTAAGCTCTCCGCGCTTTCCACGCTGAGAGGCTCGCCGGGACGTATTTTCTTATATAACTCTAACAGACCCTCCTGATAGTTCTCAGCAGTGTCCTTGGCAAAACTCGCTTCAATCTTGGGTTCATCACCAAACAGTTCTCTGATTTCATCATTGGTACCGACACCCAGTGCACGAATCAGAACCGTGATCGGGACTTTCCTCGTCCTGTCCACACGAACGTAGAAAACGTCGTTGGAATCCGTCTCGTATTCCAGCCACGCACCACGGTTGGGGATCACCGTACAGCTGTAAAGCCTCTTACCGATCTTATCATGGCCGATTCCATAATAAATACCGGGGGAACGAACAAGCTGGCTGACGATAACACGTTCTGCGCCGTTAATAACGAAGGTTCCTGTCTCAGTCATCAAGGGCAGATCGCCCATGAAGATTTCATGCTCTGTAATCTCTTCTTTTTCTTTATTGTAAAGACGTACCTTAACCTTTAAGGGGGCCGCAAATGTGGCGTCTCTTTCCTTACATTTCTCGATAGAATACTTCACATCGTCTTCGCACAGTTCGAAATCCACGAATTCCAGGCTTAAATGGCCACTGTAATCTTCTATTGGAGAGATATCGTCAAAGACCTCTTTCAGGCCTTCATCGAGGAACCACTGATAGGAATTCTTCTGAACTTCAATCAGGTTCGGCATCTCCAAAACTTCCTTCTGCCGTGAATAACTCATACGCATGTTCTTGCCGGTGGCAATTGGACGTATTCTGTTCTTTTCCATTGACATTTCACCCCGTTCTTATGATTTGTTTGCCATTCGTTCCCAAGGAGGCACTTCTTTACCGCAGAAAAACCTGATGTCACACCCTCTGAATGGCAAACGAATAGGCGGCCGCAGGCAGTAATGTAACCCGCCAACAGGCAGCTTGATATTAGTTTATCGGTTTTACGCACAAAAATAGCATAACTTACCACAATAGTGCACTATCCATTCTACTACAAGAAAAAAGGGAAGTCAACCAAAATTTTTGTAATATTGTGGATAAATAAAAAGAAACCTCTGCCGTGCTGGCATAAAGCAGCAGGCAAAGGTTCCTGACAAGTCATTTCGTTTTCGAAAGATACTCCGATTATTTAAGAGTAACTTTAGCGCCTTCAGCTTCCAGTTTAGCTTTGATGTCATCAGCATCCTGCTTGGAAGCAGCTTCCTTAACAACCTTGGGAGCGCCGTCAACAACGTCCTTAGCTTCTTTCAGGCCAAGACCGGTTACTTCACGAACAACTTTGATAACCTTAACCTTGTTAGGGCCAACTTCTGTCAGCTCTACGTCGAATTCTGTCTTCTCTTCAGCTGCTTCAGCTGCGCCGGCACCTGCTGCTGCAACTACAACGCCTGCTGCTGCGGATACACCGAATTCTTCTTCACATGCTTTTACAAGATCATTTAATTCTAATACGGATAATTCTTTGATTGCATCAATAATTTCCTGAGTGGATAATTTAGCCATTTTATTTTACCTCCATTTAATTTGTTTAAAATTGATTTATCTGCTAATGTACTGATTATTCAGCAGTTTCAGGTGCAGCTTCTGCTGCGGGTGCCTCTGCTGCTTCTTCCTGTGCTGCGGGTGCTTCGCATGCTCCGGCGCCGCCTTTTTCAGCCAGCTGCTTCATAACGCGTGCAAAGTTGGTAATAGGAGACTGGATGCTTCCAAGCAGTTTGGAGAGCAGTTCGTCTCTGGAAGGAATCAGGGAGATTTCCGCCATTCCCTTCGCATCATACATAGTGCCTTCTACTACGCCGGCTTTGATTTCAAGCTTGTTTGCAGTCTTTGCGAATTTAGCAAGTTCTCTGGCGGGTGCGGTAGCATCCGTATTGGAAATTGCAATTGCGCTGGGTCCTTCCAGGAAAGGTGCCAGTGCTTCAAAGTCTGTTCCCTTGAAAGCAAAGTTCATCATTGTGTTCTTGTAAACTTTGTAGTTGATTCCCGCTTCACGAAGCTGTTTACGAAGAGCGGTATCCTGTTCTACGGTAAGTCCGCGGTAGTCAACCAGTACGACTGACTGCGCATCCTTAATCGCTTCGGAAATCTCTGCAACTACAGGTGCTTTAAGTTCAACCTTTGCCATTTCTTTACCTCCTTATAGATTTTTCTGAAAACAAGTTCAGTGCCGAAAAGGAGTTTACGCCGGTGCCGTCAGCCTGAGCTGCAGCCGGATATAAAAAAACCTCTCTGCGAAGACACAGAGAGGATAAGTTACGGATAAACCGTTACAATCGTCAACTCTTTTCCTCGGCAGGCGCTGTTTTCTTATACCGGAATACCGGTACCTGCTGTCTTCGGCATGGCCGCTTGCGACCTTTCTCAGACTATCACATGCTGTAATGTTTGTCAACATTTTTTGTGTTTTATATTTACAATTTTTTTGAATGCATTGATTGTGCTTTATTTTTCCATCAGCTTCAGACAAAAGGGGCCTCAGGCACAAGGCCTGTGGCTTTTTCAAAAGCCTGCGCCCATTCGGCAGTGCGGTAAAATACAAGCGCTCCCTGCCCGTTATCCCCGATGACATAAAAACGCTCCGCCGCATCCGTCTGTTCCAGCAGCCCGTTGAATACCCCAAGGATATCCGGATCAATCCAGTCATATTCCACATCCATATCCCAGGAGCAGCTCCGACCTTTCCACAGAAGCTTAACCGTTATGCTTCCGCTGCCGGCTTCCCAATCCATCTTTTCGGTATCCTCCGAGATCTCCGTCACATCCTCCAGCGGGCTGTCCCCGGCAAGCGCCAGCATTCCCTCCAGCACCTCCGTATAATCGTTGCTGATATCCCAGCCTTCAAAATCAAACCAGAACACCTCCTCCGGATAACCGCAAATCCGGCCGTTTTCATCCCTGGAAGGCACGCCCAGCTCAGTCAGCAGCCAGGTATAGGGATAGCCTTCCACATACACACGCGTCATGTCATCCTCCATCACCCCGCGCACCCTGTCCGCCAGCTGATCCGTGATGGAAAATCCAAGGGAACGAAGCGTCTCTACCTGTCCGTCCAGCGGCACATAATCAGGATAGTCCGCAGGGTCAAAGGCTTCCGTCCATTCATTATCCGCATAGGCGGCCGCTTCTTTCTGCGCTTCCGCCCGCTGTCTGTCTCTGGCAAAGCCGCTCCAGATCCCGACTGCAAACATGGCCAGCAGCACAAAGGCCAGGCCTACGTAAAAAAACCAGCCCGGCAGATATTTCATGCGTTTTGACGGCAGGCCGGCAATCCCCCTGCTTTCACAGAACCTGCACATGGCTTCCGCCTGCTGATAGCTTTGAATCCCTTCCTTCAGAATCGGTATGAACTGAACTTTATTCTTCTTAAACAGTAAAAATTCTTCATCGGTTTCCACCAGCCAGCCGAATTCCTCCCACTTAAGGAAGCTCCTGCTCCGGCCCGCCATGATCTGTATGACGCCTTCCTCCATTAAATGAAGTTCCCAGACGCCGTAAATATCGTTCTGAAGGGTACCGTTCCTCACCTGTTTGCGGATAGTTTTTTCCGGGTCCGACTTCCACCGAAACAGCATGAGGAAAACAAGCATGAGAAACAGCGCCGCCGGAAACACGGGCGTATGGTCGCCAGACCTGAAAAACCAGAATAAGCCTGCCACGGCAAATACAACGCCATATACGCCAAGAAAGGTCTTCATATTCTGCGGGAAGCCAAGCGTTCCGGAATTGATGGTCATTAAGGCATTCTTATAAATGGAAATCCACTTTTCCTCATCCACCGGAAATGTAAAGGAAAACACAGCGCCTGTCTGCGGCTGCCGCCCCATTCCGGCGCTCCAGCCTGCGGCAGGGTTTTCCGTTTTTCCGAAAAGCTCCCGGAACCGCTCCAGCTCCCCGGCGTTTTCAAACACACGCAAAGGCAGGGGATACCATACAATCTGCCTTTTCGACTGGGAATACCCCAGCATGAGAAGGTTTTTGCTTTTTACTATAATATTGATGCGGCTGCAGGGTATTTCCCCTGCGCCGCACGCACTGCTTTTCAGCAGGCCGTCCTCCACCCACAGAATCCGTTTTTCCAGGAAATGTTCCTTTTCCAGGAAGCGGCAGGTGCGAAACATATCAACTCCCAGCGCCGCCGCAAACAAAAACAGGATAACAACACTGAAGGCCGGGCTGATAAACGCTTCCAGCACGCAAAGCAGCAGGAGAATCACCCAGACACGGCCCCGTCTGCGATATTGCTCCAGAACCGCCCGTATGGAAAATTCCTTCAGTTCTTTTTTGGTGAAACAAAAAGTATATCGGTTCATCCGGCCTCCTGTACTGTCAGTTAAAAACTGGTGTTATTCCCGAAATACGGATCTGCCTGCTCTGCGTTAATGGCAGGATTATACTTAAGATTCAGGAATTCTGTAAAATTTTTCTGGAAACTCGTTTCCAGTTCCTTGGTATAGCCCACGATCATATGCGGCTGTTCCTCGGCATAGTATTTCAGCGCCTCATGCGCTTCATCCTCAGAAAGGTTGATAGAGATCATTTTCTTTGCCATATTAAAAACGCGGAGCTGGCTGACGCTGTATTTTCCCGTCTGCTTGAAATAATAGCCCCATACCAGATCCCTGTTGGCCAGTATGTTCGCCTTGGGTCCCTCTACGTAAACCGTCCATTTCCTGCCAACCCACGCATTCTTTCCTATCGGATGGGCCTGGGCAAAATCCGCTTCAATTGCAGCCAGGGACACGGAAGGGTTATTGTGCAGATAGGTATTGATTTTGCCCGCATACCTGTTGCTGAAAATACCAACAACATTAACGATGAAATAAATCAGAAGGAGGAGCGCCGCCGCCATGCATACCCAGAAGAATACCACCGACTGTCCTCCGATTTTGGCGGTGTCAATTGTATAAAGGTAAACCACGTCATAGCTGCTTTCCTCGATGCCCATCTCAGTTAATGTTTCTTTGTAATACCTCTCAAGCTGTGATTCCAGCTTCGTCCATGTACCGGTTACCTTCAGCGTTGCCGGAGGAGCCACCGTATTGGTTTCATCGCCCCAGTAATTCCAGGTATCGTCAATCAGGTCATAAAGCTCGTTTTTCTGGCTCTTTTTCATATAAATACTATAGTAATACCAGATGGAAGAATTGTTTTCATAATCATCAACCGCATTGAAAACAATATAGCTGTTTCCATCCACCGAGGTGCTTTTGGAGCCGGTTTTGGTATTTGTCGTCGTGGTGGTGTGCTCCACATAATCCGTAAGGAAATTTTCCACCTCAATCGTTACGTATTTCCCCTCATACTGCTCAGGATCGGCGGTTACGTCAAGTTCGGTGGGACCGGTAATCACATCAAAAACAGCGAATTTAGTCAGGGCCAGAAGGCCGATGACAATAACGATAGATATAATAGCTCTTATCGTCAAGGATTTTCTTGACTTTTTCTTCAGTATGTCCAACATTTTCTCTTCCCTCGTATTTCTCTAGTTTTCCGGAACAGCAACATAGCCTTCCTCATCTATCTGCACTTTTGGTGACAGGCTGCGCATATGGCCGATGACTCTGGCTTTTTCTGTTCCCTCGTGTATTGTTGTCCTGCAGTCCTTCTGCAGAGCCGGGATAAACTGGAAGCTTTTCAGGCTGCCCGATTCCTCATCCAGGATCGCCCTTACAAGACAGGTGTCCTGTGTTTTGGAGTTAAAAAGGAAATTGCCCAGGCTGTAGATAACCGGCGTATTCCCGATATAGTCTATCCCCTGAAGGACATGGGGATGGTCGCCTATAATCAAATCTGCCCCGGCAGACGCAATCCGTGGCGCCTGTTCCTTTTGCGCCCAGTCCAGCTCGGTGGTGCTTTCCGTTCCCCAGTGAATGTAGACAACCACAAAATCGCTGTTTGCTTTTGCTTCCGAAACAGCCTGAAGCAGCATGTCCACATCCCTGCACCGGAATACACCGGGAGAGGTTTCCGTGGCCCCTTTGGTGTCGGGGTTGTCCACTCTTTCTATCTGTGTTGCGGAAAGAAAGGCAATTTTTAAATCTCCGGCGATATAGTAGACGGGCCGCACCGCCTCCGCCAGATTCCTGCCTGCCCCTGCATAGGGCATCCCGATGGACTGCAGCGTATCAAGCGTATCCGTCAGGGAAACCTCGCCATAATCGTAGGCGTGGTTATTGGCAAGGGACACCAAATCCGCCCCCATGTCATGCAGAAGCGACGCATGGGCCGGATCGGCCCGGAAGGTGAAGGCCTTTCCCGGAGTGGGCGCGCCTCTTTTGGTATAGGTAAATTCATTGTTCACCATAAAAATATCCGCGTCCCGCATCACTCCCAGCAGTCCGGAATCAATGCTTCCTTCAATCCCCTGTCCTCTGCTCTTCATTTTGGCCATAATGCTGTAGCCGTCATCAAACAGAATATCGCCGGCAAAAACAAGGGATACCTCGCCTTCAGCCGCAGGCGTTATGGTATAGATGTTCTGCTGTGCCATAAGCTCCGGGTTATTGAGGATATCCGCATACTTCCCCTGTTCTGTTTCTGCGGCCGCTTCCGTTTCCGCGTCATTTCCGCCGAACAGCGAGAACACTTCACCCTCCACGGTCACAGCCGCCAGAACCATTCCCCTGTTTCCCAGAAAAGCCCAGCTCACAAGCAATACCACGCTGCCCACGGCAATGGTGATGAGCATAGTCAGCAAAAAGATGCTTACTCTCCCGTTCCTTCTTCTCTTTCTTTTCCCCGCCATGCCCATCACCTTCTTTCTTTTCTGCAGTACAGTCCCCCTCTGTACCTCAGTCTTTCTTTCCATGCTATTATTATCAGGGGTAAACGCCATTACGTCAAGCCTGTAAAATTCTGCCGCACATATTTCTCCGGGAACAAAAAAGCGCAGCCGTTCAATCCGGCTGCGCCTGTTTCTTCATCTATAAAATTAATATTTAGCAACAGATACCTTTACGCCAGGGCCCATTGTGGAAGCCAGGGTGATGCTTCTTAAATACTGTCCCTTCAGAGCTGAAGGTTTTGCCTTTACGATAGCATCCATAAGAGCGTTGAAGTTCTCTTCCAGCTTTTCTTCTGTGAAGGAAGCTTTTCCGATCGGCACATGAACGATGTTGGACTTATCAAGCCTGTATTCGATCTTACCGGCTTTGATATCGTTGATAGCTTTGGTAACGTCCATTGTTACGGTACCGGCCTTCGGGTTGGGCATTAAGCCTTTCGGTCCGAGAACCTTACCAAGACGTCCTACTACACCCATCATATCAGGAGTAGCTACAACAACGTCAAAATCAAGCCAGCCTTCATTCTGAATTCTGGGGATGAGCTCATCGCCGCCAACATAATCTGCGCCGGCAGCTTCTGCTTCGTTTACTTTATCTCCTTTGGCGAATACCAGAACCTTAACGGTTTTACCGGTTCCGTTAGGAAGCACAACAGCACCACGGATCTGCTGCTCAGCATGACGTCCGTCACAGCCTGTTCTGATATGAACTTCGATGGTCTCATCAAATTTGGCTGTTGCTGTTTTCTTTGCTAATGCGATGGCATCGGTGGGTTCATAAGCGGTAGCGCGGTCTACTAATTTAGCAGCTTCGCTGTATTTTTTACCATGTTTCATTTTCAATTCCTCCGTTGGTTATTAACGCAGTACTTTTGTTTTCGGCGCGGAAGGCTCCGGGCCGGAATACTGCTCCCAATTAATCAGTTTTAGTCTTCTACTACAATACCCATGCTTCTTGCCGTACCGGCGATCATGCTCATAGCTGATTCCAGAGAGGCAGCATTGAGGTCAGGCATCTTCATTTCTGCGATTTCCTTAACCTTGTCCTTGGAGATAGTTGCAACTTTGGTCTTGTTCGGCGCACCGGAACCGGACTTCAGATTGCATGCTTTCTTCAGCAGTACTGCAGCAGGCGGAGTCTTTGTTACAAAGCTGAAGCTTCTGTCTGCGTAAACAGTAATTACAACAGGGATGATTAAATCTCCCTTATCTGCTGTTCTTGCATTGAACTGCTTGGTAAATTCAACGATATTAACACCGTGCTGTCCAAGAGCAGGACCAACCGGGGGAGCTGGTGTCGCTTTACCAGCAGGAATCTGTAACTTGATGTATCCTGTAACTTTCTTTGCCATGTCAGGCACCTCCTAAATATAATGTGGTATGGCGCAGCCATAATGCACGCGTTTTAAACGCGCGGCCCGTCCCCTTCCGGGAAACCTCCGGCGGAGCCAGGGCACTGCTTCCACAGTTCAACGGATTTCTCCATTAAACGTCAGACTATTGTAATTTACGAACCTCTGCAAAGCTGATTTCCACAGGGGTTTCCCTTCCGAACAGCTCTACATTTATCGTAGCGGTCTGCTTGCCGTAGTCAATTCTCTGCACAAGCCCGACCGTATCCTTCCATGCTCCTGCAACAACGACGATGGTATCGCCCTCTGCAAAATCAATGGAAACATTCTCCGTTTTAATGCCAAGCGGCTTCATTTCCGCTTCTGTAAGCGGCACCGGTTTGCTTCCCGGTCCTACAAACCCTGTCACGCCTCTGGTATTACGTACGACATACCAGGTATCATCATTCATGACCATGTTAATCAGGACATAGCCGGGGAACATCTTCTTCTGGACTGTTTTCTTAGCTCCGTTCTTCATCTCCACAACATCCTGCATGGGGACACGGACCTCCAGAATTTCTTCTTCCAGGTGCCTGTTCTCAATTGTCTTTTCAATGTTGGCCTTTACCTTATTCTCATATCCGGAATAAGTGTGGACCACATACCAGTTTGCTTCTGCCATACGTTCACCCCACTGTTATTTTACAAGGAAATCAACTGCATACTGAAGGATCATGTCCAAAACGGCAATGATGCCTCCGAGTACAATTGAAATTCCTACAACAGCGGCGGACTGTTTCAACAGCAGTTCTCTGTCCGGCCATGTGACTTTCTTGAATTCTGCTTTCACACCATCAAAGAATTTCGGCTTGGACGTCTTTTCTTCACTTGAGGAATTTCCCATTACCTGCACCTCTCTGTCCGTCTGGCTGATTATTTGGTTTCTTTGTGCGTTGTGTGCTTCTTGCAGAATCTGCAGTACTTGCTTGTTTCCATTCTGTCAGGATGTGTCTTCTTATCCTTTGTTGTGTTGTAGTTACGCTGCTTGCACTCTGTACATGCCAATGTGATTCTTGTACGCATGGTATTCCACCTCCACCTTTTTCTCTGTTAACCTATATTGTCTCACGTAAGCTTCTCGTCTTGATTCATTCTCTGAACGCCGACAACCGCCCGTGGTCAACACCCTCACGGGCTATTGACATAACTGGTCTTTTCGGAATTTTAAGCATAAAAAAAAGACCTAAATCTCATCTCGCCTTATGACTATAGCACACAGTACCGCCGAAAGTCAAGCTTTTTTAGAGGAGGGAGGGAGGATTTCGTATGAGTTTTTGGCGGCCCTGAACTTATGTGATATGCTGGACGCTCGCAGAGATGCCTGGGTCCGGCCGGTTGTTTCACTCACTGTGTTTCGTAATGAATTATGACGTTGTCGATGCGGGGGGCGCAGAGGGAGAGGCTGTAGTCTGGATGGAAGGGGATGGATTTCAGTTGGGCGCCGTTGATTTCGGCGGCGGGGGCGGTTGGGGCGGCGGCGGTGAAGGAGGCGAAGTTTTCGTCGATGCCCTGGCCGGTGTATTTGACGTAGCTTTCTTTGGCGGCCCAGATGTCGAAAAAGTCACGGTAGGCGCAGCGTCGGAGGTATTCGTTTTCCTGGGGGTGGAAAAAACGGGAGGATATGCGTTCTTTTCTTCCTTTGGTGTGGAGCTGGAGATCCAGGCCCACTTCTGTGGGAGCCATGGCGCAGGCCCAGTATTCGCCGCTGTGGCTGATGGAAAAGTGGAGCCAGGGGCAGTCGGGGAAGTAGGGCTTGCCATGGCTGCCTTTTTGTGTGCGCCAGGATGGGGCGGGCGGCTGGCCGGGGGCAAATGAAAGGCAGGCGGGGCTGTGCTGCGTCAGGTAGTGGGTGGCTGCGCGGGCGAGGAGGGCAGAGGAAAGGAGCTTTGCCTGTTGTTTGGGCGTATCCTCTGCCGGTATTTTGCCGGAGGCTCCGTTTTCATTTTTATTTTCGTTTTTGTTTCCTTTTATATGGTAGATATAGAGGACGATTTCCCCTTTTTGTGTTTCCATTTATACTTCAAGTCCTCTTTCCTGCATGTAGGCGATGACGTCCTTTACCTGATGCAGCTTCCAGACGTCCCGGGTGGGTATCGTCGTATCAAAATATTCCTCAAATGCGCTTACAATATTCATAAGTTCAAAAGAATTCAGGCCCAGATCCTGGACGAAGTCCGTTTCGTAGTTGAGATTCGTTTTTCCGGTAACGTGGAAAACAATCTTCTGAATGAGTTCCAGCACGATAAATCTCCTTTCAGACCATATGTCTTTTTATTTTTTTTGATGCTGTCTTTGAAAATTCCTGCTCCCTGATATTTACCATCTGGATTTGCTGGTAAATGGGCAGGTGTTCGTTTATGCTGTTGATTTCCGCCTGGAGCTGTTCCAGTATTTCATAGGAAGAAAGGCCCTTGGCGCGTTCCGGATCAGGGTATATGCTGGCGGCCAGCTTTACGTCGTCGGCGGATGCACCGCTGGCGGCCCCGTAAACGAGGACATCCTTTACCAGAGGGATAGCGCTGATTTTTTCTTCCAGCTTTTCGGGGGAAACCTTCTTGCCGTTTTTAAAAACTATGAGGTTTTTCTTGCGGCCGGTAATATAAAGGAAGCCTTCCCTGCTCAGATGGCCCAGGTCGCCGGTACGGAACCATTCGCCTTCCATAACCTCGGCGGTAAGCTCAGGTGCTTTGTAGTAGCCGTTCATAACGGATTTTCCGCGGACCCAGATTTCCTCATCCACGATTTTCACCTCGCAGCAGGGCAGCACGTAGCCTACGGAGTCCATATCGTAAGAATAGTTGCTGTTTACCGCCACCAGGGGGGAGCATTCGGTGATTCCGTAGCCCTGGAGGACGAGAATTCCCAGCAGGAGGAATTCTTCTGCGATTTCCCGGCTCAGGTGGGCGCCTCCGCATATGATGATGTGCAGGGAGCCAACGCATTTTTCACGGATCTCATCCAGGATTTTACTGCGCTTATGGATGCCGACCCTGCTCAGGATTTTATGGATTTTGAGCAGGCGGCGCAGGCCGTCGGCCTTGCCTTCCTTCTCCGCATTCAGCCACAGCTGGTTGTGGATGGCTTCGATCATGAGGGGGACGGTGAGCATGGAGTCGGCATGGGCCAGATGGAGATCGCGCATGACTGTTTTCAGATCACCGTTGATGATCAGCTGGGCCCCTCTGACCATAGTGGCCAGCACCGCACAGGTCATGCCATAGGTATGGTAAAAGGGCAGGGAGGAGAAAACCCGCTGTTCTGCAGAAACATATACGCTGGAATCGCTGGCATTATGCAGGATGGCCTGATGGCTGAGCATAACCGGCTTGGAGGCGCTGGTGGTTCCTGAGGTGAAAACAATGGCTGCGGTCTGTCTTGCTTCAATATCCATACAGCGCCAGGGCTGCTTTCCGTCTGCCAGGAGCGCCCTGCCTTCCTCCCGCAGGCTGCGGCAGGTCAGCGCACTGCTGCCCTTCTGCTCGCCCAGCATGGCAAACAGCCGGATTCTTTCTTTTCCTTCGGGAATGCTTTCACAGATGGGAAGGCAGACATCGGAGGCAAATACGGCCTCGGCCTCGGCCATCTGCATCATCTGCCAGATGCTGTCGTCCGCCTGTTCCGCGTCTATGCATACTGCAATTCCGCCGGATGCGGCGACGGCGAGGTAGGTGATGATCCAGTCATAGCTGTTTTCCCCTACCAGGGCGATATTTTTACCGGCCAGGCCGCGGTGGTAAAGGGCCTCCTTCAGCTGTCTCACATCCTCCGCAGTCTCACGGAAGCTGCGGCACATTTCCGTTTTATTTCTCAGGAACCAGGAAATCGCGGGTCTGTCACCGAACTCTTTTTCTATTCCCTCCATAAAGGCATCGAAGGTATCATAATGGGTTACCTGATTGCGCGGGAAATTTTTCATTCATTTTCTCCTTCTTCTTCAACTGCTTTGCCGGTTCCGTATTTCTCCATTGCTTTTTCCTCACCCATTTCATCCAGCATTTCCAGGAAGGCGTCCACCACCTCGGGTGCGAACTGTGTCCCTTTTCCCCGCCTCAGTTCGTCCAGGGCCTGTGCCAGGGACAGATTGCTTCGGTAATGCCGGTGGGATGTCATGGCGTCAAAGGAATCCGCAACGGCAATAATTTTGGATTCCTCGGGTATTGCATCCCCCTTCAGTCCATCCGGATAGCCTCTGCCGTCAATCCATTCGTGATGGGAACGGACAATGGGCACCACATCGTTGAACAGGGTTATGGCGGAAAGGATTTTTGCGCCCTTGCCGGAATGCTTTTTGATGTTCGCATATTCCTCTTCGTTCAGCTTGTCCGGCTTTAAGAGAATTTTATCCGAAATGCCGACCTTGCCGATGTCATGGAACAGGCCGGCCAGACGGATTCTCTCTATGGTATGTTTATCCTTTTTCATCTGTCCCGCAATATCTGCCGCAATGGCGGAAACCCTGTCGGAATGGCCTCTGGTGTAAATATCTCTTTCATCCACGATGGTTCGCATGGCATTGATGATTTCCACATAGCTTTCGTTCAACTGCTCGTAAGCCTTGGTCAGTTCTTCATTCTTGGTGCTGACCAGCCGGTGGAGCTGGCTGTTATGCAGCGCTGAGGATATCTGGCGGATATAGATTTCCATCATCTGCACTTGGACGTATTCCGGGGATACGCCCGGATCGGTTCCCAGGATTCCTATGATTTTATGCTCCTCATCCTCGATGGGCGCAAGCAGCATATCAGCAAGGGTGATAACCTTCTGCCCGTCAAAATGTGCATTTTTTACAATATCCCGCACTTCCTCCTCAGTGATATCTCCCAGGAGGTGCAGTTCATTTTCCCCTTGGGAAGCTGTAAAATCCGATATCATGAGAAAGCTTCTGTCTCCCTGGAAAATATTCAGGGTGATACTAAGAATGCTTTCATAAATGGAACGGGTATTGTCCAGATCATAAATCTGGGGCAGGGCCTCCATCATGAGGGACAGGCCGTTTTTATAATTCTGTATGATACGCATCTGGGAAATGGATTTTACGCAGGACTCCACAAGCAGCTCCAGCTGGTCAAAGCGGTCGCTTTTCTCGTAGTAGCCCTGTATATCCAGGTCGCGGATGGTTTTAATTGGCGGTGCCATGCTTTTATGTCCGGTCAACAGTATGATGTAGATTTCTTTGTTGAATCTTCTGATTTCCTCCACCACCTGATCTCCGCAAACGGGAGACATCAGGAAATCCAGCAGCAGGATATCGTATTTTCCGTTTCTTACCTGTTCAATTGCCTGATAAGGGTCATTCACCACATCTACGTAATAGCCGGAGCGCTGGAAATAGGCCTGCAGCGTGGATGTCATGATATAATCGTCATCCAGCGTCAGGATTCGGAAATCTTTATGCAGCGTTCTCCTGTTTTTTCTCATTTTCCTACAGTTTCCCCCTTTGTTATGTTCTCTTCCTGTACTTCACTCTGCGGAATGGAAACGCCCACGACAGCGCCGCCTGCCGGATTGTCCTCTGTCCACATGGTTCCGCCGAATTTTCCTCTGACTACCGCATCGGAAATATAGAGTCCCAGCCCTGTGCCGTAAATACCTTTGCTGGTGACCATTTCTTTAAAGAGCCTTTCACGCACCCTTGCGCTGATGCCCGGCCCTGTATCCCTCACAAAAATCTTCAGTACTTCTTCGTCCTTTTTCACACCTATGGTTATGGTACCGCCTCCCACCTGCTTCTGCGCATAAATGGCGTTAGAGAGCAGATTGTTGAGCACCTGGACCAGATTGTTGATATCTCCCCGAATCACATAGATGCGTCCGTCTTCAATTTCCGTTGCCACACTGCAGCCGCTGCTCATCAGCTCATGCCGCATGAGGAGCATGCTGCGTTTTATCAATTCTTCTGTAGTAAAAGTGACCTCATCACTGGTACTGACGCTGGCCGCCTGCCCCTTTATCGCCGTAATGATATCCGACATGTAGGAGGAGGATTCCCGGACCTTTTCAAACCATTCCTCCATCTCCCCATATATTTCCCGGTAATCGTCCGCCGTCACATCCGGGTCTTCCAGGCTGTCCCTGCATTCCTCAACCAGGTTTTCCACCGCCGAAATGCAGCCGGATATGCTCATGATGGGTGTTTTCAGGTTATGGGCAAGTCCGCCTATCATCTGGCCCAGCGAAGCAAGCCGTTCCTGCTCCATCATTCTGGCCTGGCTGTCCTGCAGCTGCTGCATGCTTTTTTTCAGCTGGGTCACATCCTTGAAAATTGCCACAAAGCCGGAAAGGATTTCCCTGATATACAGGGGTGTCACATCCACCACGTAATAATTTTTCCTGGTGCCCTCTCCGAAATCAATGGTAATCGCCTGTTCGTAGGTGATGGTGGAGCCGCTTTCCTGGCAGGAGGAAACGGCTGTGAGCAGGTTGTAGATTGCCGTCTTTTTATAGACATCCTCTTTTTTCACACAGTCGCTCAAATACCTGCTTTCCGTAATGCCGTAGCCTGAGGCCAGGATTTTTTCAAAGGGCTTGTTATAGCTGATGACCACGCCGCTTTCACTGAGCACCAGATAACAGTCGGAAATCCAGTCCAGCACCCGCTGCATGGCGATTGGCCTGATATCCAGAATATGCAGCTGGTATATGGCGATGCCGTTTAACACGATGGTGACGATAAAGCTCAGAGGCGTGGCCGTTATGGACAGGGTGCTTGTGACCGTAGCCACCACGCTCACCGTCAGCGGGCACAGGCAGCCGATGGTAAACATCAGGCACTGCAGCATATAAAGCCTGCTCTTGTTATGCAGTGCGAAATTGATCATCAGCGTCAGGCTGACCAGCTGGCAGAGCCAGCTGTAAAGCCCTGTCACCGCAATATACGGCCCGAACACTATCTCGCTTCTAATGGTGGAGAAAACCCGGTAATGCAGGTGGTGCAGCGGGTTGGTCCACACCACAAGGATAGTAAGCAGCGGGATAAAAAAGAGCCACATGCTTTTCCTTGGCATCTGCTCCCAGCCCTTGACAAAAATCAGGGCAATGCAGAGGCAGAATACCGGCATCAGCGCTCCCATAGTATTGGTCCAGGCATCCCAGAACATGAGCGCTAACGTATTATCCGGCTTCGTCAGCTTCATCCCCAGCAGGGCAATAACGCACAGTCCGTAGGAGCCAGCCAGCATGAGGTAAAATTTATGGATCAGCTGAAGCCTTTTTACTTTAAAACTCCAGATAAAAAATAATATGATTGCAATCAACGCCGTTAAAAAGATGGCGGCAGAAAAATCAGATATCATTTTTGCTCCCATCCGCCCGCTTTAGTGGGCATTTTATTCAGGGAGGGTGAAATGCATTTCACCTTTGCTCCCATCCGCCCGCTTTGGCGGGCATTTTATTCACCGGAAAAAAGTCCGGCAAAGCCTTCAATCAGATAAGACGCATCGGGAAGCTTTCTGTCAAAGCCTGCCTTTTTCAGCATCTCCTGCGTTATTTTGCATTCTACACGGACCGCGGCGCCGGAGGTTTTCATACGGTTGACATAATCCAAAAGCGGCGCCAGGATATCCCTGTTTTCATCATTCATCCGCTGCAGGAGCAATCCGCCGTAAGCCTCATCCGGCACGATTTCCAGATCCGGCACAAGAAGCTGTGCCACCTGGGACATGGAGGGCGGGCAGGGATTCATCAGATGCAGTGCTGTGGCTTCCGTGTCCCACAGAGCCAGCACCGCTGCCGCGCACCAGTCCACCGGCGTCAGATCCACCGCCGGGCAGGACATGGAGCGGGATATTGCCCCCACGCAGCGGATCGCCCTCATAAGAAGGAACGCCGCATTGCTTTCCGGGTTCTTCTGGAATACATGATCCGAGCAGCGTCCCGTAATTCTGCCCAGCCGGTAGACCCGTGCATTCAGTCCTTCCCTCATAGCACGGTAAACCGCCGCCTCCGACAGGAACTTGCTCCGGATATAAACATTATCCTCCCAGTTCTGTCCGATGTAAAAATCCGCTTCCGTAAAGACCGCGTCCTCCCCCGGATGCTCCCGCAGGAAATCTCCGCCGATGCTAGCTGTGGATATGTGATAAAATACGGCTTCCGCCTCTTTTGCCAGCGCAAGCAGCATTTCCGTGCCTCCCACATTGGTATCCAGAAAGGCCTGCTCATTGGCAGTATAGTGCCTCACGTCCGCCGCGCAGTGGTATACGGCCCGGATTTCCCCCGCCAGCCGGTTCCATTCCGGACGCTCCATTCCCAAAAGGGGCCTGGATAAATCCCCTGCCGCAACCCGAATGCGTCCCATCTGGGCCGCCGTCCAGCCGGCGCCGAAATACCAGGACAGCGTCTCCCGCAGTCTGTCAATATCCCCGTTCCTTATAAGGCATATAATCCTTGTTCCGCTCTGGGAAAGCAGCTCCTTCAGCAAATGCGCACCGAAAAAGCCTGTGGCTCCGGTGAGAAGCACCGCCTTTTCTTCCCGGCCGGGCGGGTCGGGCAAAATCGCCGGTGCCGCAGGAACCTGCGCGGGATATTCCGCCTCCCGCTCCCTGTCGTCCCTGTGCAGCCCGCTCCCGGATAACAGCTTCGCCTGGGCTGCCGCCGTGGGGTTTTCATAAAACTGGGCCATGGTCATTTCCATGCCCTCATTAAAATATCTGCTCAGCACGCTGAGCGCCCCAAGAGAGGTTCCGCCCTGTTCAAAAAAGGATTTTTCCGCACAAATGTCGTTTTTCCCCAGAATAGCCGACCAGATTTGCAGGATTTTCTCCTCTGTTGCAGGTTTCACCGACCTTTTCCCTGCCTGCTCCGCAGAAGATCCTGCCGGATATGTTTCAGAAAATTTAACGGAAGCCTCCTTGGACGGAAGCTTTTCCGCTGCAGCTGTCCTTTCTTCGGTAAACGCGCCTTTTTCCCACTCCCGCTTTAAAAGCAGCAGATCCGTCTTCCCATTATCTGTTATAGGAAGGCTTTCCAGCCGGCAGAAAGAGGAAGGCACCATATAATCCGGCAGGCAGCCACGCAGCCACCGGCGCAAGCGTTCCGCATCCCCGCCGCCATCCTCCGCTTCCGTATAAAAAGCGATCAGCTCCGACGCCCCGTCCGGTTTTTCCACGGGAATCACCGCCGCCCGGGCAGCCGCCCCCGATTCCAGCATGGCGTTGGCAATTTCACTCAGCTCCACTCTCTGGCCGTTGATTTTTACCTGCCCGTCCCTGCGGCCAAGGAAAACAACCCTTCCGTCCGCGCGCAGCCGGCCCAGGTCACCTGTTTTGTACATCCGCTGCTGCGGGAAATAAATATCCGGGTAAAAGGCCGCCTCCGTCAAATCCTCACGTCCGATATAGCCTTCCGAAATACCTTCCCCGGCCAGGTACAGTTCTCCTTCCGCAGTGGGCATCACCGGGTTTCGCTCCTCATCCAGCAGATATACCCTGCAGTTGGAAAGGGGGCGGCCGATGGTGATTTCTTTTCCCGGCGCCACCTCCTCCACAGTGGCGCATACCGCCGCCTCCGTAGGGCCGTACATATTCAGCAGCCGGCTTTCCGGACAAATCCGGAAGAACTGCTCCGCCAGCGTTTCCGTCAACGGTTCCCCGCCTGAAATTACCAGCTTCAGGCCAGACGCCGCGTTCCGGAACGCTTCATTTCCAAGGCACAGCTGCAGCCGTGAGGCCGTCAGCTGCATAAACTTTGCTCCGGTGGCGCCAATAAGCTCCGCCAGCCGCCAGGGAAGCACCATCTCCTCTTCATCCGCCATGACCACAGGATTCCCCATCGCCAGCGGGAACAGGCTTTCCACTATAAAAATGTCAAACATCATGTTGGCGGTACACAGTACCGGCCCTTTCACATCCGCCATGAGCATTTTCATGTTGGCAAACAGATTGGACAGGCTGCGGTGGCGCAGCATGACTCCCTTTGGCCTGCCGGTGGATCCTGAAGTAAATAGAACATGGATCAAATCCTCCCCGTTCACGCCCGTTTCCTCCCAGGAACCACTGTCCATCTGAGAGGAAACAAGCACGGGAAGCTCGGTTTTATTAACAAGGCTTTCCCTGCTTTCCTGATCACAGAGCACAAACGCCGCACCCGCCGTTTCCAGGATATAGTCCGTCCGTTTTGCCGGAAGGGACGGGGACAGAGGCACATAAGCGCAGCCGGCCTTAAGAATCCCCAGCATACCGGCCAGAAGCTCAGGCGTCCTTCCAAAACAAAGCCCTATCCGGTCACCTCTGCTTACCCCGGCTGCATGCAGCCCGCAGGCAATGGAGCCAGCACGCCTGTCCAGCTCCTGACAGGTTATTTTTTCCCCATGCCAGATCACCGCCGTTTCCGACGGATACATTCTGGCGCGGTTGCGTATCATCTGATGGATGGGCTGGTTCAGATACGGCATATACCTGTAATTGGGAATTTCAAAAAGCTCCATCCGATCGGCCACATCCACTATGGGCACCTCATGGATTTTTTCCGCGCTTCCGTCCGTAAGCCCCCTTACAATGCTTTCCATGCTTCTGCCATACAGCCGTATGGTTTCCTCCTCAAACAGAGAAGAGGCGTACTCAAACTGCAGCTGGTATTCTTCTTTTTCAAAAACCAGTTCTACGAACAGCTCTGTCTTTGCCGCCCCCGTAAACAGCGGCACATATTCCACTGCCTCTCCCGCCAGCGTCAGACTGCCGGCTTCAAAGGGACGCATGGAAAAGGCCGCCTGATACAGCGGGTTTTCGGATAAGGTCCTGGGAAGCCCGAGCATGGAGATCATTTCCTCCAGGGAACAGTCCGGATGCTCCAGCATCCCTGTTACCTCCTGCCTGATCTGCTGCAGATACCTGCCAGTTTCCTCCTCTGCGTCCACCCGCAGACGCAAAGGCATGGTACTGATAAACGGTCCGCAGATTTCCTGCAGCTGCCTTTGATTCCTGCCCGCCACCGGCGTTCCCACAAGCAGCTCCTTTTTCCCCGCAGCCGCGGAAAGCAGGATACCGTATGCTCCCAGGAACAGCATGTAGGGCGAAATGCCGTTCTGCCTGCACCACTGCGTGCACTGGCCGCTCAATTCCCGGGAAATGCGGTGCACATAATTTTTCCCCTGATAATCAAACTGCGATGGACGTGTTTTATCCGCAGGCAGAAGCAAAGGCTCCGGCAGAGGAGACAGATGCTCCCTCCAGTAGTCCCTGTCAGTGGTTTTTTCTTCCATTCTGTCCCGGGACTGCCAATAAGCGTAATCCAGATAATCCACGTCCCCCGAAACAGCCTCCCCGCCCTCATAGCAGCGGTTCAGCCTCTCCAGCATCAGGGGCGTGCTCATCCCGTCCCCGATAATATGATGCACATCCAGGAAAAGGAACTGCGTCCCCTCCCCGTCCCGCCACAGTCCCGCCCTCAGCAGGGGCGCTTTATCCAGGGAAAACGGCCGGATAAACAGCGATGCCGCCTGCTCCAGGGTATCCCCTTCAAGCTGCGCAAGCGTAAAAGCCGCCTCCGGCATTACCTTTGCAAAAATACCGTCATCCTCCTGGACAAAGGCCGTACGGAAAATCCGTTCCCCGGCAATCAGCCTTTCAAATGCCTGCGCCAGCCTTCCGGCATCCACAGGCTTCTTAAGACAAAAGGCTCCCGGCATGTGATAGGTGAAGCTCTCCGGCGCCATGCAGGACTGGACATAGATTCCCTGCTGGATGGGAGTCAGGGGATAACGGTCCAGGCCGGGCGCGGGCTGCAGCTGCCGCACCGGCTTTTTCACCGCTTCCTTTTCCCCGCCGATGTACCGGGCCAGACGTCCTGCCGTACGGCAGGCATACAGATCGGAAATCCGCAGCCGCCTTCCCACAGCATCTTCCACTCCGGCAAGCACCTCCATGGCATTCAGGGAATTCCCGCCGCACAGAAAATAGTCGCTTTCGATTCCCATCTCCGGCTGCGCCAGCACCTCCCGGAAAATCTCCAGGATCTGCAATGAAAGCCCGTCTTGCGCCCCATCCATGGCTCCCATCTTTTCCTCCGGCGCAGGCAGCCTGTCCTCGTCCACCTTTCCCCTGGAGGTGAGCGGGATTTCCTCCAGACGGATCACGCAGGAGGGAATCATGTATTTCGGCAGCCGGGAAGCGGCAAACGCCAGCAGCTCCACCTCCGGGATTTCCTCCGGCGCACAGTAATAGGCGGCCAGGATCAGCTGGCCGTTCAGTTCCAGCACCTTCGCCGCCGCTTCCCTCACTCCCGGGTAAGAGGCAATGCAGTCCGCCGCCTCCTGCGGCTCGATGCGCAGCCCGCGCAGCTTCACCTGACGGTCCAGCCTTCCGGACAGCATAATTTCCCCTTCCGCCGTCCAGCAGGCGATATCCCCGGTGGCATACATCCGCTCCCCTGCTTCAAATGGATTCTCCAGGAAGCTTTTTTCCGTAAGCTCCGGTGCGTTCCTGTAGCCTCTTCCCACACAGACGCCGCCGATAAACAGCTGTCCGTAAACGCCTGTCGGCAGAGGGTTCATCCACCGATCCAGCACATACATGCGACAGCCGGGAAGCGGCCCGCCGACGGTAATTAAGGACGCTTCCCCCAGTTCCTTCATGCTCACCGCCACCGTGGTTTCCGAAGGGCCATACTGATTGTAGATTCTGGCATTGGTACAATTTTTCAAAAGCTTCAGAAGCTCCCCGGTAAAAGCTTCCCCGCCGCATATAATCCGTTCCATCTGTCTCATGGCCCGGCAAAAGGAGGGATCCCTTAAAAAAGCGGTCAGGCGGGAGGGCGTTATGGACAGAAAGCCCACCCCATAGCCGGCAATCAGCTCCGCCAGCCGGCGCGGGGATTCCTGCTCCTCCTCTCCCGGCAGCACCACTGTCCTGCCGTTTAAAAGAGCGGCCGTGCTTTCCAGGGTAAACGCGTCAAAGCCCACATTGCAGACGGAAAGAACCGCTCCCTTTCCGTAAACAGGCCCCATGGCCTTTACAAGGTTAAACAGGCTGCGCTGGGTGATTTCCACGCCCTTAGGCTCCCCGGTGCTTCCGGAGGTATATACCACATAAGCCAGATCCTCCGGCTTTGCCCGAAACGGCGCTTCCTCCTCCCCGTCAGGATAAAAACGCCCCTCTTCCAGATCCTCCATCAGCAGAAGCCGCATATCCCCCGCCTCTGTGCCAAGCCGTCCCGCCTGCGTCCCATGCGTAATAAGCACGCCCGCGCCGCTCCTGCGGTAAATATCCCCAATCCGCCCGGCAGGAAGCTCCGTGGACAGCAGCAGATACGCATTCCCCGAACGCAGAGTTCCCATCAGTGCGGCAAACAGCGCAAAGGTGCGTGGAAGCAGAATGGCCGCCACCCCTTTTTCTTCCCCGAAAATACGGTTCAGCCCCCGGGAAACAACGCCCGCCTGCTCTGCCAGCCCGGAATAGGTCAGCTTTTTCCCACCACAAATAGCCGCAACACGTTGCGGATAATCAGAAACCGTCTGTTCAAAGACCTGATAGAGATCTTTTTCTTCCAGATATTTTTCCGTATTATTAAAGGTATAGAGAACCTTTTCCCGTTCCTCCCTGCCAAGCACGGCCAGGCGGCACAGGGGCCTGTCGGGATTATGCAGGGCCTCCATAAGGATATTCACCAGGCTTTCATGGAGCCCGGCAATCTCCTCTCCCGTAAAAAACTGGGACAGATAATCGTAATCCACACAATACTGCTTATGGCTTTCCATATTGCTCAGATGGATGCACAGCTGCTCCGCCTGGCAGCCGCTGTAGTGCCACCTTCCGGAAAATACCACAGAAGCATCCCTGCTCTCATATACCTTGCTGTCCTGGTAAGAGAGAGCAACTGAAAAAAGCCTGTCCGTCCCGTCTCCTTTTTCCCGGGCAAGCTCCAGGATATGGGAAAAGGGAAAGCGCTGATGGCGCAGCAGTTCAAACCACGCCTCCATCAGTTCTTCGTTGAACTGGTTCAGCGTCCATTCGTCCTGTATTTCATTAAAAAAGGGAAGGGTATTTACGAACATCCCCGTACTCTGCTTAAATTCATAGCTGGTACGGTTGAAAATAGGAACGCCGATGGTAAACCGGGAAGCCCCGCCGATACGCCGGAAATAGATTGCCAGCGCCATATAGAATACGGCAAAGGGCGCCACCCTGTTGTTCAGGCAGTACAGATAAATGGCATGATTAAGCACCTGCGGCAGGCGGAAGCTCATTCTGCGCCCCACAGGGCTGACCGCGGCGCTTTTTACAGACTTGATAACGGAAGGTTCCCCGGCCTTTTCCACCTGTTCCTTCCAATATTCCAAATCTCTTTTGTAAGCTCTGCCCGAAAGGTAATCCTCTTCCTCCCTCACATGCAGCTCATAGTCCGGGATCTGGTAAGGCTCCGGCCTCTCTCCCGCAAGCAGCTTCAGGTAAGTCTCCGCGATCCGGTTGCACACCAGCATCTGGGACCAGCCGTCCGAAATGATATGATGAATTTTCAGGAAGATGCCGCCTGTATTTTCCCCTGCCCCAAACAGGGCAAAACGATACAGGGGGGCATCCAATACCGGAAGCGCCTCCCTGCTCATCGCAGTTTCCCAGCTTTCAATTCCTTCCTGATCCGTATGGGAAAAATCATAGATATCAAAACGCTCTTCACCGCAGGGGGCAAAATACTGCACAGGCTTACCGTCCTGGAGCGTAATCCGGGTCCGCAGCGTAGCGTCCGCCTTCAAAACAAGCCGGATGCTCTCCTGTAAAAGCGCGAAGTCGATCCTGCCCCGAATACTTACTGTCGTACTGATATGATTGATTGATGTCCCTGGATAAGCCTGTTCCAGATTCCAGATATTCTGCTGGCTTCTGGACAGGGCAAATACTTTATGTTTCTCTGAATCCAATGCTTTTCCCGTCCTTTTTAACCAGTGCCGGGAAACCCGGGCACCAGTCACTCCTCTGTCCCCCTCAGGGAGACGCTGTCTATTATGCATACATTATATTTATACCGTTTTTTCTGCATAAAAGCAACGTAATTCGCTATATTGTGGGAAAACGCGCTGTATAATAAAAAGAAATATCTTACTTGATACTGTAATATCATTCCTACCCGAATGTTATCCTTACAGAGGGATATTG
Source organism: Clostridium sp. KLE 1755 (assembly GCF_000466465.2). NCBI lineage: Bacteria > Bacillati > Bacillota > Clostridia > Eubacteriales > Clostridiaceae > Clostridium > Clostridium sp. KLE 1755. The sequence goes on along the minus strand of NZ_KE992712.1, from coordinate 20,851 downwards.
CCGTGCTTTTTCTTCGGGGCCTCTTCCTTCTTTCCCCGGAAGGCCTTCAGTGCGCACAGCAGCTTTTCCCTTGTCTCCTCCGGCTTAATCACCTCATCCACAAAGCCTCTGGCCGCCGCCACATAGGGGTTCAAAAAACGTTCCTCATATTCCCTGATGCACTGCGCGCGCATGGCCTCCGGATCGGAAGCGGACTTTATTTTCCGTTTGAAGGCGATGTTGACCGCGCCTTCCGCGCCCATAACCGCAATCTCCGCAATGGGCCAGGCATAGACATAGTCCGCGCCCATTTCCCTGGAGTTCATGGCAATGTAAGCGCCGCCGTAGGCTTTTCTCATAATCAGTGAAATCTTAGGCACAGTAGCTTCGGAATACGCATACAGCACCTTCGCTCCGTGGCGGATGATTCCGCTGTGTTCCTGCGCGGTTCCCGGCAAAAAGGCGGGCACATCCACCAGCGTCAGAATGGGCAGGCCGAAGCAGTCGCAGAAACGGATGAAGCGGGCAATTTTATCGGAAGCATGGTAATCCAGGGAGCCGCCCATGACCGCAGGCTGGTTCGCCACAAAGCCCACAGTTTCCCCCTCCATCCTAGCAAAGCCCACCACTGCATTGGGAGCGAATTCCTGCTGCACCTCAAAGAAGCTGTTCCGGTCCGCAACACATGCAATGACTTCCTTTACATCATAGGAACGCCTGGAATTATCCGGCACAATCTCTTCCAGCCCGGCACAGGGATTCTCCGTCCCCTTTTTCCCGCTGTGGATGCGCCGGCCCAGATGCCCCACATGCTCCAGCACTTTATTTACGTTCTTTGCCAGCGCCCTTTTTTCCTCCGGACGGATGACCGGCGCTTTTTCTTCAAAATTGGAAGGCAGGTAGTTCAGGAGCTTTCGCACTCCCATCAGGCACTCCCCTTCCGTATCATAGGTAAAATGGGAAACGCCGCTCTTCCTGGCATGCACTTGCGCACCGCCCAGCTCTTCTACCGTTGTTTCCTCATTGATAACCGTCTTCACCACATTCGGCCCGGTAATGAACATCTTGGAGGTCTCCCTCACCATGAAAATAAAATCGCAGATAGCGGGCGCATAGCAGGCGCCGCCGGAGCAGGGGCCAAGAATCACCGCAATCTGGGGAATCACGCCGGAGGCCTTGGTATGACGCAGGAACATGCCCGCATAGCCGCTTAAGGAGCTGATGCCTTCCTCAATCCTGGCTCCGCCGCTGTCATTGATGCATACAAGCGGGGCCTTCATCTCCATCGCCATATCCTGCAGACGGCAGATTTTCATGGAATGGTACTCGCCCAGCGTTCCTCCGATTACCGTAAAGTCTTCACTGGCAGCGAAAACAAGCCTTCCGTCCACGTAACCGTAGCCGGTCACCACGCCGTCCCCCGGCACCCTTCTTTTATCCAGATCAAAGTCATCAATCCTGGATTCGATAAAAGCGTCCGTTTCCACAAAGCTTCCCTGATCAAATAAAAGCTCCAGCCTCTCCCGCGCGGTGAGCTTTCCTCCCGCATGCTGTTTATCTATCTTAGACTGTCCGCCGCCCAGCAGCGCCTTCTGTCTTCTTTCGTCCAGATTCCGGTTTGCCTGTTCCCAATTCATGTGCAGTCCTCCTGAATTTCTTGTTAATCTAACTATTTGAATATTTAATAGTTTGATATTCAAATTATTTAAATAATATTATAGCACGGCCTGAAAAAAGTGCAATCTTTTTTTCAGCCGTGCTTATACTTTTATCCTTACAGTCCGAAAAACAGCCTGTTCGGTAACCGGGATTTATTCTGCCGCAAGCTCACTGCGGACCATATCCAGCGCCGCCCGTATGACCTTATCCATATCATAATAACGGTACTGCCCCAGCCTGCCGCCGAACAGCACATTTTTTTCTTTTCCGGCCAGTTCCAGGTATCCGGCATACAGCTTTGTATTCTTTTCATCATTTACCGGATAATATGGTTCGTCCCCTCTGCGCCACTCTGCAGGGTATTCCCTGGTAATCACCGTACCAGGCTGTGTCCCGAATTCAAAATGCTTATGCTCAATAATCCGGGTGTAGGGAACCTCCCGTTCCGTATAATTGACCACTGCATTTCCCTGGAAGTTATCCACATCAGGAAGCTCCTGTGTTTCAAACCGGAGGGAACGGTATTCCAAAGCGCCCAGGCAATAATCAAAATATTCATCTATCATTCCTGTATAGAGAACCTTGTCCCAGGTGCACGGCTGCGCGCTTTCTTCGTTTTCCTTCAGGAAGTCCCGGTAGGTAATGCCGGTGCGCACGTCGCTGCCCGCCAGCATTTTCTCCACAATGGCGGTATAGCCGCCCTTGGGTATTCCCTGATAAGGATCATTGAAATAATTATTATCATAACGGAACCTCAGGGGCACCCGCTTGATAATAAACGCAGGGAGCTGGGTACAGTCCCTCCCCCACTGCTTCTCCGTATATCCTTTAATCAGCTTCTCGTAGACGTCCCTGCCCGCCAGGGAAAGGGCCTGTTCTTCCAGGTTCTTCGGTTCTCCGATATGCAGATCTCTGATCTGCTCCGCAATGATGGCCTTGGCTTCTGCGGGCGTCCGGATTCCCCACATCCTGCTGAATGTATTCATATTAAAGGGCAGGTTATAAAGCTCATCCTTATACACTGCCAGGGGTGAATTAATGTAATTGTTGAACTCCGCGAACTGTCCTACATAATCCCATATCTCCTTATCGGAGGTATGAAAAATATGGGCACCGTACTTATGTACCTGGATGCCCATACTTTCTTCCGTGTAGATGTTCCCGGCAATATGCTCTCTTTTGTCGATCAGCAGACAGGTCTTGCGCTCCCGCTGCATCTCGTACGCAAAACAGGCGCCAAACAGCCCTGTTCCGACAATCAGATAATCATAATGCATGGATAATCTCCCTCATTATTTTGCTTTGTATTTCTTGATCTGTACAAAGTCGTCCATCAGGCCGAGAATCTTGTCCCTTCCCTCCTGATTCAGCTTCACGTAGTACTGCATAACGCGGTTCTCAAGAAGCTGCTCACTAATGGTAGTATCTCTTTCCAGAGAACTGAAGTCTACCGGATTCAGGTTAAGCTTGTTGCACATTTTGATGACTGTGCCGTAAGCCATTCCGTCAATCCCTCTCTCCAGCGCCGTAACCAGAGTACTATAAGGGATCTGCATTTCTAATGCAAACTGCCTTACGCTTCTGTACTGGCTTAAAATTTCTTTTTTCAAGATCTGTGCTTTGGTCATTTCAAATCCCTCCATTACCTTTTAACCCTTAGGTTTTGCATTGATTATTGTACACTATCTACCTTTCATTTTGCAACATTTCTTTTGAAAAATAAACAAAATTTCGAATATTTTAATAAATTGGTCATAATTTGCTATAAAATGGCCCTGAAAAGGCAAAAACTGTAACTGTTCTGACTAATTTTCGCCCCCATCTGCCAGATTTTTCGCGTTTCATACATCTTCAATATAATTTTTCCACCACCGATTGGGAGGTTGCTTCATTATTTCGTTTACATTCCCTGAAATTTCTTTCATAATATTCCTGATACAGCAGATCAATGAGGTAAAGCTGGCTCATTTTGGCCTGCATGGAGCCGCCCTCAAGCGGGCCTTCATTGGATCCGCACAGCAATATGGAGTCACAGTAAGCAGTCAGGGGAGATTTTTTAAAATGGGTAATACAGGCAATGCGGGCGCCGGACTCCTTTGCCACCTTGGCTACATGGATATTGTCCTTGGTCGCCCCGGAATAGGAAATAATCACAATCAAATCTTCCTTGCCGCAGAGGGAGGCCGCCATGGACTGCATATGGGGATCCGTAATGCAGCTTACCTTGTTGGTAACGCGGAGGAATTTATTCCTGGCTTCCTCTGCCGTCAGAAGGCTGTCGCCGATCCCGAAAAAATGAACCCGCTCCGCCTTTTCAAACATATCCAGCGTTTTTTCAAAATTATCCCTGTCAAGAAGCATGTAGGTTTCCTTAATCGCTTCCATATGAAGCTCCATAATCTTCTCAGCCATGCTTCCCAGATTGTCATACGGCGACTGTGGGGAAGGCTTTGCCGGCGCTGCCGCCGCCTGGCTTAAGGACATTTTCATCTTAAATTCCTGATAGCCCTGGAGCTTCATGGTACGGCAAAACCGGTACACACTGGTGTCGCCCACCCTGCATGCATCCGCCAAATCCGTAATCGACATATACAGCACACCGCTCTGGTTTGCTATGACGTAATCAGCCACCTTTTTTTCCGCCTTGGTGAACTGATTGTAGGATGCCTTAATCTGTAGGATAAAATTGTCGCTGTTCACACTGCCCCTCACTTTCCATGCAGAGTATCCGCTCCTTCCGCGCATTTGCCCGCTCCCAGCAGGCCGGCCGTATTCTTAAGCTGCGCAGGCAGGATGACCACATCCCGGAAGCTGGGCATAATCTGCTTTCCCAGTTTTTTCCGGATTTCTTCTATAATATATGTCTGGCTCATCACACCGCCTCCCAGTATTACGCAGGGAGGGTTGAAAATATGTATTAAGGTTATCAGCCCGTAAAGGATTTCATCAATCCAGCTGTCCACGGTTTCCCGGATCTGTGGTTCCCCAATCCTGGCAAAAATATGCCGGCCGTCCGTCAGTGAAGCGTCCAGCTTCCCCGCGGCATTAACCAGCGCCGTGACGGACGCGTACCGTTCGTAGCAGCCGCTGAAAATATCAGCTTCCGCATCACGTTGCCCGCCATGAACCACCATGCCGCCCACTTCTCCTGCCGAAAAGCTGCCGCCGGTATAAATGCCGCCGTCCATAACCACCGCGCCGCCCACGCCTGTTCCATAGGTGAGCATCAGAAAATCCCGGAAGCTCTGTCCAGCGCCGAATGCCGCTTCTCCCAGTGCCGCGGCGTTCACATCATTCTCCACGGCCACCGGCACCCGGAATTCCTTTTCCATTATATCCCGAATCCGTGTTCCTGTATACCCCGGGATATTGGAATTGGCGAAGCGTATCACCCCCGCGGAAGAATCCACCTGCCCCGCCGTACTGATTCCTATCCGTTCAAAACCGCAGCAGCCCTTCAGAATCCCTATCGCTTTCCTCATAACGCTTTCCCCGCCCAGGTACGCATCCGTAGCAAATTCCCTGCAATCCCTGAGACTGCCGTTTTCATATATTCCCGCCTTTATAGAAGTCCCCCCGATATCCAGCACCGCAATTTTCATATTTGCTCCCATCCCCACGCTTTTGCGCAGTTATACCCTTACCTTTATCACGCATTTTTTCAGACGGCCCGGTTCTCCTGCCGCCACACCCGGTTTGTGCGGTTCTCCCGCCATGCACAGGATAAACCGACCCCGGCCCAGGAGACAGGCCGCTTTCTTTTCACACAATACGGTGCCAAAATCCATTTCTTCTGAGTAGGGAAATTTTTCCCCCTCCGTGGTTCCTCCGATCTGGATTTCTTCCATTCCCTCAAGATCAATCTGGATATCCATATATTTTCTGTGGACTTCAAAATCCGCCTGCGTTTCCTCCTTTGTCACCGTCTCCATTACGTTGATGAAGCAGTCCGTTCCCGCTATTTCCGTTCTGCCGGACGGAAGCCTCTCCATATCCGTATTTTCCAGAAAATCTATAGCTCTGTCAAGCCACTCTCCCATCCCTCTGTATTCTCCGATTCTGTCCAGTGTATCATAAATCACAGTCTTCCTCCGTTTCCGCCCCGCTAAATGGTTCCGGTCAAAAAAGAACTGCAGGAAAAGGCCGGACAGCCTTCTGCCATACAGTTCCAGTCCATTGTTACATTTCTGAAAAAAGTTTCCGTCACTTTGCCTCTCTCATGGCAATCGCCTGTACAAAACGTCTTGTTATCTCCCTGGGCCTTGTCACCGCCGTACCCACAACTGCCGCAAAAGCGCCTGTATCAAGCGCCCTGCCCAGATCCTCAGGACACCAGATGCCGCCTTCCGCAATCACAGGTCTGCCGCATTCCTCCGCCAGCGTTTTCATCATGGAATAATCGGGCAGCCGGCTCCCTTTCGTATAGGAGGTATAGCCGCTCAGTGTGGTGCCAATAAAATCAAAGCCGAGCTGAGCCGCGTGCATTCCTTCCTCTATTGTGGAGCAGTCAGCCATAAAAAGCTGAGCCGGATATTTCTTCCGTACTTCATTAAAAAATTCATCCAGGGTTTTCCCGTCCGGCCGAAGCCGCATCGTAGCATCCGCGGCAATAATTTCACAGCCACAGGAAGCCAGCGCATCCACCTCTTTCATTGTCGGTGTTATGTAGATTTCGCAGCCGGGATAAACTTCTTTTATTATACCAATCACAGGAAGCGTTACCGTCTTTTTAATTGCCGTAATATCTTCCACGGTATTTGCCCTGATTCCGGCTGCCCCTCCTTCCATGGCCGCATATGCCATACGTGACATAATGTAGGAGCTGTACAGAGGTTCTTCCTTTAACGCCTGGCAGGATACAATCAGCTTACCATGAATCTGATCCATAATTTCCTGTTGTGTCATCTTTACTCCCATCTGCGCCCTGAGGCGCGCATACAAATCAGAGCCTTTGATGCTGTCCGGTTAAGCTTCCATGGTTTTGGACGTATCGTCCTGATTTGCAGTTGATATTTTTTTGTGTTTTCGTATAAACCGACTATAGCATATAGGGAAAATTTTTTCAATATTATACGAATGAAAGAAAAATCTTTTATTTTGTTGTTTTCACCATATCATAATGCTATAATTTCCTCATCTGAAAAAAGCCATAAAATTGAATAACAGGTAACTGCCAGGTTACTGAACAATTTACACAGGCAAAAAGAAAAGAGGGAAAAATTCATGTCAAAATACGATGTATCACGCTTCCGCAATGTAACCGTAGCGCTCAACACCCCTTTCACCAAATCCGGCGAGGTGGATTTGGCCGCCGCCAGAAGGCTTACCCGCTACTATATTAACAAAGGCATTAAGAGCCTTTATGTATGCGGAAGCACCGGCGAGGGTTTTCTGCTGGACAGCCGGGAAAGAATGGCTGTAGTGGAAGCGGTTAAAGAAGAGGCCGGAGAGGAAATGGCCGTTATAGTCCATGTGGGCTGTCCTGACACCAGGCATGCGGCGGAGCTGGCAAGGCATGCGCAGAAGGCCGGCGCGGATGCAACCAGCGCGGTGCCCTGCGTCTACTATCATCTGGGCGAGGAAAGCGTATACCGCCACTGGACGGCAATTACGGAAGCCGCCGACCTGCCCTTTTTCATTTATAACATACCGCAGCTGACCAGTTTTAATCTTTCCATGGAACTTTTTGAACGGATGCTTGCCAACGAGCGGGTTGCAGGCGTAAAATGTTCCTCAGAACCCTGCCATGACATCCTCCGCTTCAAACAGGCCGGCGGTGAGGATTTCATTGTTTTCAACGGCCCGGACGAGCAGTATCTCGCCGGAAGGCTGATGGGTGCGGACGCGGGAATCGGCGGAACCTACGGTTCCATGCCAGAGCTGTACCTGAAGCTGGAAGACCTGATCCGCAGAGGGGAAATTGCAAAGGCGCAGCAGCTGCAGATTAAGATAACACAATTTATTTACCGGCTGTGCTCCTTCCCTTCCATGCACGGCGCATGCAAGACCATTATCCGGCTGGACGGCGTGGACATCGGTGATCCCAGGCTCCCTTTCCTGCCTGTTGACGAAAAGGATCCTGCGATTATCAGCCTTTATCAGGATATACGCAACGCTGTGGAGGAAACAAAAAAATGGTAGGCAGATCTGATATTTAATACTGGAACAGACTGATGAAGTATCGCAGTCAGATATCCGATATGCAGGAGGGAAAGATGAAAAAGACCATTGTCGCTTTTGGCGACTCCAATACGCATGGCTACTGTTCGCAGACCGGAGGCCGGTTCAGTGAGGAGGAACGCTGGACCTGCCTGCTGGAGCAGTACCTTGGAAATGAATACCGGGTGATGGAGGAGGGACTGAGCGGCAGGACTACCGTTTTTGACGATCCCCTGTTCGAAGGTTTGAACGGCCTGTCCGCCATTACCCAGTGTCTGCTGACACATGAGCCGGTGGATCTGCTGATTATCATGCTGGGGACAAATGACACGAAAGCCCGCTTCTGCTGCAATGCGGAGAACATCGCCAAAGGGCTGGAACGCCTGGCAGGCAAAGCCATGTCCACTACGGGCGCCTTCCGGAGCGGCCCCAGGCTGCTGCTTATCGCCCCCGCCCCGATTGAGGAGGGCTACGCATCAACCTCCGCCGCCAATGAAATGGGACCGGGCTGTGTGGAGAAATCAAGGCAGCTGGCCTTCTGGTACGAAGACCTGGCAAAACGGATTGGCTGCAGCTTCCTGGACGCCGGCGCCATTGACGGGATACGGATGCATCCCAATGATTATATGCATCTGGATAAAAAAAGCCATGAGCTTCTGGCGCGTGCGCTGGCTGAGCTGATCCCATCCATTATTTGAAAACATCCCCTGTCACTGTATACCCTCACAGTGACTGCCAGAATCCTTCCTTAATCGCCTTCGGCGATGGATTTTAGCACTTCTGAATCACTTTTTTAAGTTCATCATCACAAAAAACAGTGCCATGCAGCTTTGCGGTTCTTAACCGGCTTTGTGCATGACACTGTTTTTTTCAGGGCTTTGCCTGATTTCTGTTATTTATCCACAGCCTGTCCCTGATGTCAGTCTCTTATCCCCAGACCTTAACCCGGTTGAAGCCTTCCTTCAGCTCCTCCAGCGGTCCTGCCGGAGAGCCTGCTTTTCTGGTTTTTCCAAGATAATCCTTATCCAGTACAATCGGATTTCCATCAGGATCGTCAAACGGCGCTTCCACAAGGCGGACCATTCCCAGTTTTTCCGTATCAATAATTTCCGTAGGGATGGAAAGCATATCCTTTTCCACATTCATTTCCAGGTAAACGCTGTCTCCCTCCACCGAAATTTTAACCTGCGGATCGCCCTCGCTCAGGTAATTGTCTTCCTCCCTGGCAAAGGCCGGCGCTCCCTTAAGATAAGCGTTGCCATTGATAAATACCGGCTGGTTTACCTTTTCAAACATTTCCACATCCCCGTTGCCAAGGGCGGTTACTTCTTCCACATATTCCTCAAGGGAAACAGGGGAGCCGTCATAGCCCGCGGTCCCGTTCAGGGACTGTTCCGTGTAGGTCTTAGTGCCTCCCAGGAAAATATTCTGATACAGCCTGTCATCCCCGCCGTAAACAAGCGTGGTTCCCGCCACCTGCGTGGTATGAGGGAAATGGTAAGGCGTGGAACGGTTCAGTACCGGCTCCCTGCGCATGGTGCCGCAGCACAGGTTATTCACATACGCGCCGCCCTGGGCAATGTTGTCAAAGTTATAATCAGAAGCAAAAATGTTATTATCAACCATGTAAGGGCCATGGGAAACCTCCACCATCAGATCCCTGTCATTTTCATAGAACAGGTTGCTGCCAACCCTCGTGCCCTGTGCCTGCCAGTCAAACCAGGCGCCCAGCGTACAGTTGTGGATGTGGTTATGGCATACCTGCACATCAATGGCGGCGTGAAGCTTAATGCCCGCGATTTCATAACCGAAATATTCATGCTTTACAGCAATATTGTATATGTGGTTATTGGTAATCTCACTGAATACACAGCCCATATGGCCCACCACGCCGTTCTGTCCGCAATCGTAAATCTCGTTGTTACGGATGATATGGGATCCGATTTTTTCCTTGCTCCAGCCAATCTGCAGGGCGCGGAACACGGCCTCCATCTGATACTGATAGCCGGGCTTGCGGTGCCTTCTGGTGCACAGGTTATGTCCTGTGGAGGCTTCCTTGCCGATACTGATGCCGCTGCACTTGGCGTCATGGATAATATTGTTTTCAATGATCCAGCCCTTGCTCCAGTGAGTTCCAAGAAGGCCGGGCTGATCCGCCGTAGGCGGCGTCCAGGGGCAGGCGGCCTGTTCCATTTCAAAGCCGCGTACCGTAATATAGTTCATCCCCGGCTTTTCCGGGTAAAAGCAGCATTTCCTCACATTGATTTCCACCAGCTCCCGGTTGGGATCCGCGCCCTGGAAATTAGCGTAAATTGTGGTATTTTCGTCATCCACCTGCGCATACCACTGGTAAACGGTATCCTCCGGATGCAGGATAGGCTCCGTCCTTTTTGTCCACGGCGGATTGTAGCCTTCCGTACGAATTACAGGATTCTTCACATCCTCCAGGCTCTTTGCCTCAAAAAATGATTTCCCGTTCAGATACACATCCCCCGTATGGATACAGTATCCCTCCGGTCCATCCGCACAGGGATAAAGGAACCAGTCCCCTCCCAGAATCTCCTGGTAGGGATTATAGTCGCCGAAAAGCGTATTGGGCACAACGGCCTTCCAAACCGTCCCTTCCGTCTGCTCCCAGTTCTGAATTCTTTCGGAACCCTTGATGACTACCTTTTCTCCTTCAGCCGCTTCATAGGTGATACGGCTGATATTGCTGTAGCCGGTATGGGCGGGCTTCACCCATTCCCTGTAAACGCCCTCATGGACGATGACTCTGTCGCCGGTTTCCGCTATGGCCGCCGCTCTGGAGATTGTCCGAAACGGATTTTCCCTGCTTCCCTCAGCACGGTCGCATCCGTTTACCGATACATGATATTCTATGTTCATTGCTTCCTCCATTCTGCCGCACCGCGGCAATTTCTCTGCTGACTATAGCATACAGGAGGAAGAGGCGCCCGTCCACGCAATTACTGCGGGGGACCTGTCACTTTTTGCTGTTACTGTTCACACCCCGTTTGGGTCTCTGCGGGCGGAAGTATCAGGAGGGCTGTTGCATCCACCATTTTCCATAGTTGTTGATATACAATGAAAACCTCGTGCCATCGCAAAAAAAGACACTCTCAGATTTTCTTCTGAAAGTGTCCTTAAAAGCGTATATTCCAGTCATACCGATATTCTTCCGGAATCAGTTGGAACGCTGAATCTCCAGTACCTTATATGTGATGGTGCCCGCCTGCGTTTCCACTTCTACAATATCCCCTACCTTAGCGCCGATAAGAGCCTTGCCTACGGGAGATTCGTTGGAGATCTTTCCCTTCAGGCTGTTTGCCTCGGTGGAACCGACAATCTTGTATTCCATTTCTTCATTATATTCCATGTCCAGAATTCTAACGCGGCAGCCGATGTTGATCTTCTCCAGATCCACTTCGTCTTCCACGACTACTTCCGCATTCTTCAGGATCTTCTCCAGCTCTTCAATTCTTGCTTCGATATCGCGCTGCTCGTCCTTTGCAGCATCGTATTCCGCATTTTCGGAGAGGTCGCCCTGCTCTCTTGCCTCTTTGATCTTCTGAGCCACTTCCTGTCTCTTAACCACCTTCAGGTTATGCAGTTCATCCTCATACTTACGAAGTCCTTCATAGGTAAGGATATTTTTCTTCTCTTCCATGTTTCTCTCCCTTTCTTATTCCTGCAGATTCCTTTTCCCGCCCGCGCTCCTGCCGGAACGGACATACTATAATTTACGGTCAGCATTAGAATATGGCAGTGCCTTCACATAAGCATTGCCATATCCGTTCCGCCTGCCTCATCTAGTCTTCAATTTAACTGTCTGACCATATTCCGCGTTCCGCAGTCTGTAAAAACGTTTCTACTTATACGGCTGATTATCATCAGACTCCTGGTAACGGTTCGTATTATACCTTTTTCTCACATAAGTGTCAAGAATATTCAAAGCACTCACATAAGAAATATCCTTTCTTTTGGCACAAAGCAGCCGTTCCTTCTCCGCCTCCGAGGTCATATCCAGATAGATCGTATTCTCCGGCAGACGGCGGAACGCAATCCTGTAACCGGGCCGCATATCAATACATATGCTTCCCCGGGAACCCGCAACAGCCGGGCTGCCCGCACAGATGACCGGGAGTCCCGTATCCTGATAGATATGGCTGTAGTAAGGGACTTCCTCCTCCAGGGAGATCTGCAGGCCGCCCTCCAGCGCCCGGCTGACCAGCAGAAGGCCGTTCAGCCCGTCATAATCACCTTCCAGAAATTCCCTGACAAGCTCCGCCTCCGCTTCTATTTCCTCATAAAAGTCTTCCTTCCCGAAATCAGGCATAATTATGGTCATATACGGAAAGAATCCCTGCTGCTTCCAAAGAAGGCGCATTAACGCAGGCTCCGGAACAGGCAGGGAACTAAATACCTCACCGGCCTTAGTTTTTCCCAGGATATTCCTAAGCTCCGGCGCCATCCAGATCTGATTTCCTCCCGCAGCTTCGGCCACAGCCTCCAACAGCCGTCCGCAGAGCTTTTCCGTCTTTTTCATCCAGCCCTCAGGAAGCATGTGAAACCTGAACTGTATTTCCTCCTCTGAAACGGTCCACTCCAATGGCCTGTTTCCCATGATCCGCCGCCGGATAAATCCCTTCCCGGTATGCCGGGCTCTTTTTGCCATATCCCTGTCCCAGGGTAAAAAAGCATCTATATATACCATGGTTAAGGGTATGCTGTTCATCCTGTTTTCATGCAGCGCTTTTTTATTTTCAAAAGGGAATTTCACAAAAAGGCTTTCTGGAAGGCAATTCCCAGAAGACGGTTCCCGGAAGGTGACTTTACATTGGCGATTCCCGAAAGGCGATTTTTAAAAGATGGCTTTGCACAGGCTCAGCCGCGGATGACCGCCTCCAGCTCCTGCATTGTCTCCATTTCATTGATGCGTTCCCTCAGCCTGGCGGAATGAGGATAGCCGGCCGTATACCAGCAGACATGCTTGCGCATTTCCCGGATAGCCGTATATTCTCCCTTATACTCCGTCAAAAGGGCGGCATGCCTCAGCATCATCTCCCGCACCTCCTCTATGGGTGGACTGGGCAGCAACTCGCCGGTATCCAGATAGTGAATGGTTCGGCGGAAAATCCATGGGTTTCCTCTGGCAGCCCGTCCGATAAGCACCGCATCGCAGCCCGTTTCCTTCAGCATGCGCTCCGCCGTCTCCGGTCCGGTCACATCACCGTTTCCGATTACCGGTATGCTTACCGCCGCCTTTACCCGGGCAATGATGTCCCAATCCGCTTGTCCGGCGTAATACTGCTCTCTTGTCCTGCCATGCACCGCTACAGCGGCGGCGCCGCTTTCCTGGGCAATGCGGGCGATTTCCACCGCATTGACGCAGCTGTCGTCAAAGCCCTTCCTGATTTTAACGGTTACGGGCTTATGAATCGCTCCGGCCACGGCCGAAATAATTTTTCCTGCAAGAAGAGGATCTTTCATGAGGGCGGAGCCTTCTCCATTATTTACAACCTTGGGTACGGGGCAGCCCATATTGATATCCAGAATGGAAAAAGGCCTTTCTTCAATTCTTTTTGCCATTTCCGCCATCAGTTTCGGATCGGAGCCGAAGAGCTGAAGAGAAACAGGGCGTTCCTTTTCATGGATTTCCAAAAGGCTTTCCGTATTCTTGTTTTTATAATATATGGCTTTGGCGCTCACCATTTCGCTGCATACGAGGCCGGTTCCCATTTCGCGGCAGAGCAGACGAAATGGCAGGTCGGTTACGCCTGCCATTGGTGCCAGAAATACCTGGTTTTCCAAAGTCACATTGCCAATTTGCACTTTTGCCATCTTTACATTCCTTTCATGAGAGGGATGACGCCCCGGAATTTTGTCCCTGCAGGCTGCTTCGGAATCCGATAATCCGTGAAGCTATCTGCGGTTCTTTTCGTAAATATAACGCAGGCCTTCCATGGTAAGGGCGGCGTCGTAGATATCTATGACGTCTGTTTCGTCGGCAATAATACGGCCCAGGCCGCCGGTAGCCACTACTTTCATATCCGGCAGGCCGGTTTCCTTTTTTACGGCATTGACGATATATTCGGTCTGACCTATCTGGCCATAGACAAGGCCTGCCTGCATACTGGAGATGGTTTCCTGGGCCAGGATGCTTTTGGGCTTCTTAATCTCCACTACAGGGAGCCTGGCTGTATCTTCCCAGAGGGCTTTGGCCGAAATACGGATGCCGGGAGCCGTAATGCCCGCAGCAAAGCAGCCGTCTGCAGTGACATAGTCATAGGTGGTTGCCGTTCCGAAGTCAAGAACAAGGACGGGGCCGCCGTACTTTTCATAGGCCGCCACTGCGTCTACAATACGGTCGGGGCCGATTTCCTTGGGGCTTTCGGTGATGATGCGGATACCGGTCTTTGTGCCTGCTCCCACAATGAGGGGCGGGGTTCCCAGGTAGCGCGTAATGCCGCCCACAAGGGAATGCATGATATTGGGGACCACGCTTGCCAGGATGGTTCCCTCAATCTGCTCTTTGGAGATTCCGTCAAACATCAGCAGCTGCCTGATGCTCATTCCGTATTCGTCCGAGGTGTGGGGCAGCTTGGACATCATGCGGAAGGTGGTGACTAATTTTTTCCCTTCATATACGCCGAAGGTAATATTGGTATTGCCTACATCAATTACTAATATCATGCTGTTCTCCTGTTCTATTCTTCTTCATCCAGGAAATCCGCTACGTTTTCATGGAGCACCATGGCTCTGTAATAAAGGCTGAGGGACTCAAGAAGTTCCCTTCTTTTTCTTCTGATTTCACCCAGAAGAAGCCCGCTGCTCACCTCATCATAGAGGAAATCCTCTTCGGCAGCCGTGGTTTCCAGGGTCACGCCGCCGTCCGGTTCAAAGAGTATGGTAAAAATACCGCCCACTTCCTCAGTGTAAAGCACGCAAAGGATATGCAGCTCGTCCTGAACGGACTGGGGCAGTTTGTTAAAATCAGGGTTAAAATAATATTTCTGCTCATAGGAGTTGGCGCCGCACAGGAGCATGCGCCCGTCCTCCGTTCTGCCGGTTTTCCATCTTTCTTCCATGTTCTGTCCGCCTGTCTTTTATAATCTGTTACTTCACTCATTATAGCAACTGTCCGGGAGGGCGCATCTTCTTGAATGGCTCTGCCGTCCTGAGCTGTTACAAAATATTACACGTAGCCATATACGCCGCGTACGGAAACTTCGCCGGCATATACCCTGGCAAGCTCCCCGTCTTCTTTTTCCACAAGAAGCTCCCCTGCTTCGTTAATGCCTCTGGCCGTGCCGCAGAATTCGCCTTTCGGGTCAAGGACCCGCACCCTGGCATCCTTATTCAGGAGATAGCTGTGATATGCAGGAAGCAGGGCCGTGAGATCCCAGGTTTCCCGAAATTTATCATAAGCCTTTTCGAAATGCTCCATGATGGACAAAAGCAGGGCGGAACGGGTGATCCTTTCCCCTTTTTCCAGGGCAAGGGACGTTGCTGTTGCACTTATTTCCTCCGGGAAATCCATCTGATTGACGTTAATGCCGCAGCCTATGACCACATAATGGATGTAGTCAGGCTCCGCGCTCATTTCCGTCAGGATGCCGCAGACCTTTTTGCCGTGCGCCACAATATCGTTGGGCCATTTAATGCCGGCGTTAATGCCAAGCTCCTCCACAGCCTCCGCCGCGGCAAGAGCCATAACAAGGGTGAGCATGCAGGCCTGCTCCGGCTTGCAGTCAGGGCGCAGCAGGAGGGTAAAATAGAGATTGCATCCCTTAGGGGAGGCCCAGCTTCGCCCCCTCCGGCCGCGGCCCGTATTCTGGCAGTCCGTCACCACCAGCGTTCCCTCCGGCGCGCCTTCCTCAGCCGCCTTTTTGGCATCGATATTCGTAGAACCCGTTTCCGGGAAATACATCAGGCGGCATCCCGCCCAATGGCCTTCTCCCCGGTTCTCAAAACGGCTTTTGATTTCATCTTCCCCCACCACATCCGGGGAGGCCTTCAGACGGTAGCCTTTGTTCTGTACCGCTTCTATCTCATAGCCCTCCGCCTTCAGCTGGTTCATCACCTTCCATACAGCGGTGCGGGAAACGCCGAACCGGCTGCAAAGCTCCTGCCCCGATATATATTCCTGGCTTCCGTCCTGTGCATTCCCCCTGCGCATTCCTTCTCTCAGCAGGGTGAGTATTTCCGATTTCATATATCCGTCAGCGCTCCTTTGAGGTTTTTGGCCTGCCTGTTATTTTCAGAATTCATAACCAAGTGAGGCCGCCATGACCGCCTTGATGGTATGCATCCTGTTTTCCGCTTCATCAAATACCACGGAGGCAGGGGATTCAAACACCTCGTTGGTAACCTCCATTTCACTGATGCCGAATTTTTCCCCTATCTCTTTCCCGATCCTCGTATTCAGATCATGGAATGCAGGGAGGCAGTGCATGAAAATAGCATTTCCCGCATTATCCATAATCGCTTTATTCACCTGATACGGGGAAAGCAGGTTGATCCTCTCCTCCCATACATAGTCCGGTTCACCCATGGATACCCATACGTCGGTGCAGATGACATCCGCATCCCTGGTTCCCGCCATGACATCCTCAGTCAGGGTGATGCTTCCGCCGTTTTCCGATGCAATAACCTTACACTGGTTCACCAGCTCCTGGGACGGGAAGTATGCCTTCGGCGCGCAGGCAGTAAAATGCATGCCCATTTTCGCACAGGCCACCATATAGGAATTGCCCATATTATAGCGGGCATCGCCCATGTATACAAGCTTTACGCCCTTAATACGGCCAAGATGCTCTCTGATGGTCAGAAGATCCGCCAACATCTGGGTGGGATGGAATTCATTGGTCAGGCCATTCCATACAGGAACTCCCGCATTAGCGGCCAGCTCTTCCACAATCGCCTGTCCGAAGCCGCGGTATTCAATTCCTTCATACATTCTTCCCAGCACCCTGGCGGTATCGGCAATGCTTTCCTTCTTGCCAATCTGGGAGCCTGAAGGATCCAGATAGGTGGTTCCCAGGCCCAGATCATGGGCGGCAACCTCAAAAGAGCATCTGGTCCTGGTACTTGTTTTTTCAAAAATCAGGGCTACGTTCTTCCCCTGGAAACAATTGACCGGAATGCCTTTTTTCTTCTTGTCCTTCAAATCAGCAGCCAAATCCAGCAGGTATGTAATCTCCTCCGGCGTATAATCCATTAATTTCAAAAAATGACGTCCTTTTAAGTCCATAGCAGTCTCTCCTCTCTTTCTTCATTCCTTCTGACGAAAAAGTCCCACATCCTGATCGTCTTTGATGTGAGACTTATCCATGTCTTTTATATAGTTACCGGTTTATTCCCGCGTGCAGCGAACCGGACGGACGCGTCAACGCGCCCACCCGGCGGCTGCACGGGGTTCAAATGCCCCGCTGCTTACGCGGGGTATTTGCTGTCAGCTATTGAGCACTTCCTTGGCAGAGGCCAGCATTCCTGCAAGTCCCTGGATTTCGGATGGGATAATGATCTTGGTCGCCTTGCCGTCAGCTGCCTTTTCAAAGGCCTCCAAGCTCTTGATCTTGAGCACCGCATCATCCGCTCCTGCTTCTTTGATAAAACGGATACCGTCAGCTGCGGCCTGCTGTACCTTCAGGATAGCTTCCGCTTCACCTTCCGCTTCCCGAATCATCTTCTCCTTCTCAGCTTCCGCATGAAGGATGGCAGACTGCTTCTCGCCTTCCGCTTCCAGAATCGCGGACTGCTTCTTACCTTCCGCTACAAGGATGGTGGACTTCTTCTCGCCTTCCGCCCGGAGGATGGACTCACGTCTTTCACGTTCCGCCTTCATCTGCTTCTCCATGGCGTCCTGGATGGCCGCCGGAGGTATGATATTCTTCAGTTCGACTCTGGTTACTTTAATTCCCCAGGGGTCGGTGGCAACGTCCAGGGACGCGCGCATTTTGGTATTGATGGTCTCTCTGGAGGTCAAGGTCTGATCCAGCTCCAAGTCGCCGATGATATTACGAAGCGTGGTAGCCGTCAGGTTCTCAATAGCCATGATGGGATTTTCCACGCCATAGGTATACAGCTTGGGATCGGTAATCTGGAAAAATACTACCGTATCTATCCGCATGGTAACGTTGTCCTTGGTGATAACCGGCTGGGGAGCGAAATCAACCACCTGCTCCTTCAGGTTCACCTTTCTGGCAATCTTATCAATAAAAGGCATTTTTAATTTCAGGCCCACGCTCCAGGTCCCCTGGTAGGCGCCCAGCCTTTCCACAACATATGCCTGAGCCTGCGGTACAATCTTGATACATGATGCCAGCAGGATGATGATAAGTACAAGAATAATTAACAGCACAATTGCTCCAGCCATACTACATTCCCTCATTTCTTTCTTCTACGATTAGTTTGACCCCGCTGATGGCGCGTATAATCACGATGGTTCCCCTGGGAAGCTTCACACCGTCCATCACATTCCTGGCGGTCCATTCCTGTCCGTCCACACTTACCGTGCCGGCGGCCATCAGGTTATCCACTTCCTCTGTGACAATAGCCTGCTTGCCTATCAGGCTTTCCGCGTTGGTCTTGATCCTGTCTCTGTTAAAATACTTCATTGCGATCGGTCTTGTGAAAAGCAGAAGCACCACCGACACGCTCAGAAACAACGTTATCTGCACATACAACGGTGCGTCGAAAGCCGCTGCTATGATTGCGACGAATGCTCCGCCCGCAAACCAGATGGTGGTAAGACCCATAGTTGCAATCTCAATGGCAACCAGAATAATAAGCAAAATCAGCCAGAATACAACCTGGTTCATACAAATCCCTCCTTTTCGGCTTTCCTACATAATACTATATAATAAAAAGATATTCAATCATTTGTTTCAGGCCGATGGAAGCAATGCCGCAGTCCCGTTACTGTTCACTCCCTGTTTGTGTCCAGCTTGGGCGGTTGCCGCCGCCCTGTATACAAAGCATCCTTTACCAGAATACATGATTGCCGATAACAATGCCTTCCCGGCTGCCTGCTCGTCTGAAATGGGTGGCGGTTCCCACATTTGTGGAGCCTGCCAGAGCCTCGTTGGCCGCCTGCAGGCAGCTGGCTTTAATATTTCCGCTCTGGATGAGCCTGGCTACCTTGCCGGTTCCCGCAGGGCCGAACTGTCCGGATGCATAGATAACCCCGGAAACACTGTTGGGGTAGGAACCGCTTTTCACCCGGTTGATTACCACCGCGCCTACCGCAAGCTGTCCTTCATAAATTTCGCTTCCCGCTTCGCATTGGATCAGCGCCGCCAGCAGAATAGCATCGCTGGTCCCTGCAGGCACTGCGCCTGAGTTTTCTATATTTCTGCCGCCTGTACGTCCTGCTTTTTCCGATGCCTTCCCATCCTGCGCCTGAAGCAGGGTCTGGGCCTGGGCTTCCTTCTGCGCAGCTTCCCTTGCCGCGATTTCCTCCAGAGTCTCACCCTCGTCCAGTTCGAATTCCACAGTAATATAGTCTGCCGACACATAACCGGTGCGGCCTTCGTAGTCCACGGCCGCCCAATCCGCATTCAGCCGGATGCCGTCGCTGAATTCCAGCTCTCCCGCATCCACTATCCGGAAAATTTCTCCTCTTGCAGCCAGATCGTATACCGTCGCATCGGCCGCAGGCTCCTTACGGATACGCAGAGTATCCCCGGTAACCGTGGCTACCGTTCTCCCCACCTTCTTAGCCTCCTCCAGCGCTTTCTGTCCGAACAGAAGGAATTCGTCCTTGGCCCAGCCGGTAAGGTCACCTGATTTCAGCTTCGTCCAGCCATTCTTTCTTTCCAGTACCGTTCCACCGCAGTCCGCGTAAAGGTAGCCTACCTTCTTCGCTTCCTCGTCCGGCTCCTGTCTTACATTCAGCGTATTGGACACGTTGGCCATAACCAGATCGTAATCCGTATCCGCCGCTTCCTCCACGGCCTTTTCTCCGTCAGGTATTCTGTCGGTAATCACCGCTTCTCCCACGGCGCCTGTCTGCAGGGCTTCGGCCATAAGGATATCCTTTTCCCCGTCCTTCTCCGTAGCATCCGTATCCGCGTTCTGTAAATCGGGTACATCCGCTTCCTCATCCAGGATTTCCGCAACGCCCGCCCCCAGACGCTCTCCGCTGCTTCCCTGCGCGCTGGACTGTGTCCCTGCCATGAGCATACATACGGCGGCAAACAGCAGCGTCCGCCTCATAAAAAATGCAATGCTGTGTTTTCTCAATACTTTCATAGTATAACCCCTGTAAAGTGTTTTACACTTCCCCTCATGCCGCCTGTGCGGCACAGATAAGATATGGGAAAATGGCCGTGCCATAATTCCCGCCGCGGGACAGCCTTCTAATTCCGCTCCGCTTCCCGCCAGATATTACAGACATGTTAACAATTGTTGCAAAATTTGTCAAGTTTTGTAAAAAAACAGACATATTAGCAGTAACAACACCAGAGATTTCAACTGTTACTGTTGATAGCTTATTTTTCATATGCCGACTGCGGCAGGTAAGAAAAAAGACGGCTGGATATATACTCCAACCGCCTTTTGCTCTTTTGTCTGTTTCGTTTTATCCAATGTAACAGTTCAGAACATCCAATATATCCGCCATCCTGAACAGTTACTATTCAATTAATAAAAAACATGATTGCCGATGACCTGCCCATGTCTTCCGTTTACCCTTCGGAAATAAAGCTTATCTCCTACAGGCTCGGAACCTGCAAGCGCTTCAATGGCCGCCTGTCTGCAGGACTGGCTGATATCGCCGGTGGAAAGGGTTCTGGAAAGGCTTCCGTTCCTTACCGGGCTGAACTGGCCGGCCGCATAGATAACATCCGGAATACTGCTGGGATGTTCTGCAGCTTCCACACGGTTCATAACCACGCTGCCAACCGCGACCTGGCCCACATAGGGCTCGCCGCCGGCTTCACACTGGATGAGCGCTGCAAGCAGCTCCACATCCTGGGGGGTAACGCCCGACTGCGCGATAACCGCCTGCTGTGCTGCCTGAACCGCGGCTGCCTGCGCCTGCTCGGCTGCG
>NZ_KE992711.1:67678-70916 GCF_000466465.2 Clostridium sp. KLE 1755 | reverse complement strand
ACGTGATACACAGTTTATTTGACACACCCAGAATTTGAAATCTTCGGTGTGTCCAATCCTCCAGCAAGAGTTTCCAATCCGGAAGTGTTGTTCTGCAAATTAAAGAAGACGAGGTTTTGCAGATTGTTTGAGAACAAATTGCTAACGGCACAATAACAAGCTGCACATTATTTCATACCTAAACTGCACATTGTTTGCTCCATCTTCAAATTATTTTATACAAGTTTACAGGCAGGTTTCCCCGCCTGTAAGATTCAGTCATTGTAATGCTTGATTACAGACAGTACATTGACGATGCTGACAGCATCAACTTTGCTTAGTTTCGGATATTCTGCCCTGAGATGTTCGTAGTTCCCAAAACAGTCATCCGGGTCTGCGATATCCATTCCGATGATAACGCCCCTGACTGTGCTGTCCGAGGACAATATGGAACATACTGCCCCGGGAGCATATTTCAAAGTCCGCCGGTTCAAACGGGAGAAGCGGACAGATGGTACCCTGCCAGGGTTTCATCTGTCCATCGGGTAAGAACAGGCAGGTGAAAAATTTGTCCATAAGCGATCCTCCTTCCTAACCAAGCTCGCAGTCGTTGACTGCCTGCATGACGATATCCGCAGTGATAAGGTCTGCTTCTTTCGCCCCGCCGACCAGAAGACTGTAACTGCAGAGCTTGTTGATGACCCTGGGGATGCCTTCGGCAGCATTGAGGACAGCCCCGACAGCCGCATCTTCAAAGACTGGCCGGGAGCAGCCCGCTCCCCGGAGTTTTTCGGAAATATATATCCGTCCTTCTTCCTTGGAAAGATCGTCCAGATGGTAATTCATAACGATCCTCTGGCGCAGGGGTTCATGGATACTGAGGCGGAGGTAGTTGTTTAACTGCGGGAGCCCGGCGAGCAGGATAACGGCGCGGTCTTTGGAGTCCATTTCGAAGTTGAACAGGATTTTCAGGTCATTAAGAGTGGCGTTGCTGATATAGTTTGCCTCGTCAATGATGAATACCGGCGTCCTGTGTTTCTCCAGCGCCAGGCGGGTAATCTCTTCCTGTATAAGCCGGAAGTTGTCCGGCTTGCGGAAAGAGGGCTGGGCGCCCAGTTCGGTGACAAGGTTACGGTAAAAATCATTGATGGTAAGGGTGGTGAGGCTGGAATAGACCACCTTGTATAAAGAAGAGCAGAGGCTTTTGGCCCAGCCACGCAGTGCGGTGGTCTTTTCCCGTTCGGCGGAGCCGGCGAGAACCCCGAAGCCTTTTGTTTTTGCGAGATAGTCCAGACGGAACAGGATCTCCCTGTATTCCTGTGTCTCGACCAGGATCTCTTTGGAATTTTTCAGGAAAGGGTTGAATTCCAGACCATAGCGTACCCAGTATTCCATAGTCAGTCATCTTCTTTGCATAAGCGTATTTTTTCACGTTTAACGGAAGCGTTCTCCTGCTTGTTAAGGAGCCGGATGGGGGAAAGGGTTCCGTCCGCTTCCACCACAAAAATCTCCGACATGTCAGGGGAATAGCGCAGGCAGATGCGCTGTTTTGCAAAATGGTAATCCACCTCGTATTCCACCTGGTCTATGACGACCACGCAGTCGGCGGACACCCGGCGCTCGATTTCCAGCAGGAAACAGCGGCTGATTTCATCCTCGGGGAGCCGGCGGATGTATTCCGGTTCCGAGAAGAAACGATCCTGAGGGGAACTGCCTTTCAGGGAGGTGTGCGGCGACTGGTTGTAGCGTGCCACATAAGCAAGCAGGCTTCCCTTAAGTTCCTCCAGAAAATGGAAATCCCGGATATCCAGGGATGCCATCCACTGATCCTTGAGGGTGCGGAACCACCGCTCTATCTTGGCCTTGTCAATAGGCGTGTAGGGTTTGCAGTAATTGAGGGTCGTGCCTATGCGTGCGTCGAGCAGTTCCATCTGCCTGTTTTTATAGGTGCTGCCGTTATCAAAGTTCCATACCCTGGGGCGTCAGTATTTTGCGACAGCGGATTTCATGACGGACATCAGGTTCACAAAACTGTCATTGAAGAAAACATCAATTCCCGTGATGAACCTGCTGGCATCATCGATCAGGGCGATGATGCAGAACCTGTGTTTTTTTCCGTCCGCAGTTTTCAGGGAAGGGCCGACGCTGGAATCACCACACCAGACTTCATTGATGTGGGGGCGTTCATAACGCCGCATATTCTGATTGCCCGTAGTTCCGGGCTGCGTGGCGAGGCGGTTGACATACCTGCCGACGGTTGCCTCCGATACCTGCCCGTTCCTGATGCTGCCGTTATCCTTTAACTGGCGGAAGATGGCAGCCGCGCTCATCCTTGGATAGTTTTCCTTCAGGCAGAGGATCTGTTCCTGAAGGTCGTCATCGAGTTTGCGGGGGCTGCCAAGATCAGACCTGCCGGTAGGCATGGTACCATTTGCCGATGGTTTTGGGGGCATAGTGCCTGGTTTTTCCGTCGGGGCAGTAATGCCCTTATCCGAAACGGACTGGAAGTAGGCCGACAGGGAGCTGTAATCCTCCTGGAGCCTGGTAAGGAGCGGAGCGATGGCGCAGTAGCGCATCAGGGCAATATCCTGGCGTTTTTCTTGTTCCATGGAAGGAACCTCCTTTGTTTTTCTCCATTGTAATAGGAAAAATGGCAAAGGTCGTGTCAGGTTATGTGGTTCTTAGGAAAAGGATATTTGGGGTGGTTTTAATCTGCATGAACTGCCGGTTGAAGAAATCGAAGCAGGATCTAGTCAGTCCGGCCAGTGGCTGCAGGGAAATGGTTTGGGAAAGGAGTTTGTGCTACCAGTGCTTGCGGAACTGGCGCAGGATATAGCGGACAGAGTTTTCATCGATCAGCGGGTTGCGTTCCATCACCTTTTCAGCCTCTCCGGTAGTGATGCCTGCCTGATCGGCAAGGGGAATCTGGGAATAGGGAACGATGGATGAGAGGAGGAGAGAGTGGGTATGACCGCATTGGCTGCAGAGCATCCGGCAGATATGCAAGGCACCGTTTTCCCCATTTTTCCTGACCGAGCGGTCATAGTAACCATGGATGGTCAGACAGGCGGAATGGGAACAGCAGGGGCAGGTGAGCTGGTGGAACTGGAGGGAATTGATGACATCATCATAAATTTTTTGCGTGACGGGGTTGCATAAAGCGACAGATATAGTTATCATAAGTATAGGCGTGTGGCAGATGAACTCTTTTTCGCCTGAGGGCTTGGAGCGCTGCCATGGAGCTATGCTTGTGGCGGGG
>NZ_KE992711.1:45866-67578 GCF_000466465.2 Clostridium sp. KLE 1755 | reverse complement strand
CCCGATCCTGCCACAGTTGTTTATAGTTACCTGCTTATGATAACAAAAGGTACTGGATAAAACAATCTGTCGTGGAATACAGCGGATTATTTTACCCGGTGCCTATTTTTATTTGTATTAAAAACGGTAAAAATGGAGCGTATAATTTGTGAAATAATAACTAAAGAGGAATACAGCCGGAACCTGGAAGAGAACTTGGAAAAAGTGGTGGAGAGGCTAAAGAAGAAATCGTATAAGCCACAGCCGGCAAGGCAAGTGGAAATACCCAAGGATAATGGCAAAACCAGACCACTAAGTATTTACTGCTATGAGGACAAGTTGGTACAGGATGTACTCAGAAGAGTGCTGGAAGCAGTGTTTGAACCTCATTTTTATGATGGGATGATGGGTTTCCGTCCGGGAAGGGGATGTCATAAAGCAATACAGAAATTAAATGTAATGCTGGAGCAGCGCCCCACAAACTATGTGCTGGATGCAGATATCAGGAACTACTTCGGAGAGATAGACTATGAATGGGCAGTCAGGTTTGTAGAAGCACGGATAAAAGACCCGAACATTACGCGTCTGCTGCGCAGGATGCTGAAAGCAGGCATCCTGAAGGATTATGAGTATGAAGAAGCGGAACAGGGAAGCGGCCAGGGGTCATGCTGCTCACCAGTGATATCCAACATATACATGCACTACATGCTGATGTGGTGCTTTGAGGAATGTATCCGACCAAAGCTAAAAGGATACAGCGGACTTGTGTCATATGCGGACGATTTTGTGGCATGCTTCCAATATAAGGAAGATGCGGAAATGTTCTACAGGCGACTGAAAAATAGGATGGAGCACTTGGGGATGAGCCTGGAAGAGGAGAAAACGCGGCTGATAGAGTTCGGAAGATATGCGCAGGAGCGCAGAGGAAAGAAGCCGGAGACATTTACCTTCCTTGGTTTTACACACTACTGTTCAGAGGGAAAGAATGGAAAATTCCGGGTGAAGAGGAAAACCAGCAGGAGAAAGTTTGCGAAGAAATGCAGGGAAGTCCACAGTCTGATAAAGGAAATGCGGATAGAATCACTGGAAGAGATAATAAAGAAACTAAACCAGATACTTGTTGGATAGATACTACCATTACTATGGAATCACAGACAACAGTAAAAGTATCAGCAGCTTCAGATACCGTGTCATGAAGAGACTGCACCACTGGCTAAACAGACGCAGTCAGAAGAAGAGCTATACGTGGGAGGGGTTAAATGAAATGCTGAAACAATACCTATTAGCCAGCCCCAAAATCTATGTCAGTGTATACGCAAGGTAGTTGTTGAAAATTAGTTTTGCAAAGAGCCGGATGCTGGAAAGCCGTACGTCCGGATCTGAGGAGGGGTGTGTCCTGTAAGGGACACATCTACTCGACCACCATTCCTTACATTTCCCCAACAATTTTAATCTCCCCCCTAGAATTTTTCTTCCAACTATGCTATAGTATCCAAGATAGAGCAATAAACGTATAAAAAATACCAGTTTTAAAAAACTAAGTAACAACCCTTGTAACATTTACCAATAAAAACCAGTCAAACCACCATTTGATTTGCCGTAAAATCTATTGACATAATAGAACATAACATCATATACTAATAATCAGAAATTTTACATATTTTCGTAATTCCTATATTTGAGCATTACGAAATGTACCTATATATAATAAGGAAGACAATATGAACCAACCCCAAGTTCCAAGTTATACCCCCAAATGGCTGCCACCCACAATGTGGGCCATTTTTACAATAATCCTGCTGGTTACATTAACATTGTCCTTCCAAACCGGCACTGCCACAAAGGCCCTGGAGAAGCCCCTGGTATCCCAGGTAACCAACACAATGACAACCCTTCCTTCCGAGGAAGCAATCCTGACAATCACCTATTACATCAGGCAGATAGGACGTGCTCTGTTATTTTTTCTGCTCGGCCTTACCGGAAGCTGGTCAATCCACCTTACCTTCCGCAAAACTGCCGCCAGGAACCGGCTCCTTGGAACTACCCTTATGTTGTTTATAATATCGTACTTCACAGAAAAAATGAAAATATTTATCCCAGGAAGGCACTATTCCTTCCCGGAATGCCTTGAAAGCTTTCTTTTCGGCATACTGGGCTGTATCTGCATAACCTTTCTGCTATACTATTTACGCCGCATAGCCAGCCGGCCGCCGGAAAATAATATAAATAAAACTACCTCAGGAAGTACGAAATAATATTGGTGCATCCGACATTATATCTGTGTATACTGTTTTCAGCTTCCATCACAGAAAACCAGGCACCAGGTTCCGCTGGAGGCTCATATTCGCAGAGCGGATATGGTGTAATAGTATAATATCATCAGGATATCAAAAAGTTTGCATCACACAATTAACCTAAAAGCCACACAAAATGCAGCATAAAATCCTTTCATTATTTTTAGAACAAGATAAAAATTTCCTATCAAAGGGAAAATAAAAATCAAATACAAAAGCAGGCCGCAGCGCACACTTAAATTAAGCACTGATTATATCCAACACATAATTTTCATTAATCTTCATTATGTCGGATTTAACCATACTTAAACCGCAGCACATACCGCATTACACAAACACACAAAAGGTTCCCAACCCTGACACGGTTTCTAACCCGGCCTCAAACGCGCCGTCTGCCCCCTGGAGGAATATGTACCAGAAAAAGTCCAACTTACAAAATCTCATAATAATATCAATAGACTGCCTTGTCCTTGTACTTAGCTTGGGCATTGCCAATTACATCCGGCATCAGAAGTTCTTCAAAGGTCTAAACAACCCGATGGATATGAAGGTTCTGATTGCCATTTTTTTGGTGGTCTTTCTGATAATCAACCTGTTTAAGAACTGGTACAAGCAGATGCTTCTGCGCGGACCGTTCCAGGAACTGATTGAAATCATCAAACTCAATCTGGTCACCCTGGCTGGAGCTACCTTTGCCCTGTATTTCACCCGTGTTATCGACGAGTATTCCAGAAAGGTATTGTTTTACTTCGTTCTGATAGATGTGTTGCTGATGTTCATCGTCCATCAGCTGTATAAGAAGTACCTGCCGGTATTTTACCGTATGGCTGGCAATGCCAGACAGCTTCTGCTGGTAGCTACCAGTGACGAAGCAGACCTGCTCGTTTCCGAAATGAAAAACAGCAAGGATTACAGCTATGCCATCAAAGGCATCATACTCCTTGACAGCGGAAAGAAAGAAAACAGCAGTAGTAAAAGTAAAGGAACCCCTGACAGAAAAGAAGTAGGCGGCATTCCAGTAGTTGCGTCCAGCAGTGAGCTTGTGGACTACTGCCTGACTGCATCCCTGGATGAGGTAATCATCTGCGCTGACAGGAAAACCCAGGAAGAGCGGAAAAACGATATGGAAAATCTTGCAGCTATGGGACTCACCATCCATCTGCAGATTCCCGTCCTGGAGCTGGATGAGGCGCCGCAGCGCATACTTTCGCAGTTCGGCCAGTTCCATACCGTAACCTATGCCAATAAGGTGGCGCCTTTCGGCCAGCTCATGCTGAAGCGCCTTATCGATATTGCAGGAGCGCTGGTGGGAACGATTGTTCTTATTATCCTGACCATTTTTGTCGCTCCGTTAATTAAGCTGGATTCTCCCGGCCCGATATTTTTTGCGCAGAAGAGGGTGGGACGCAACGGCCGTATTTTTAAGATGTACAAGTTCCGTTCCATGTACATCGATGCGGAGGAGCGGAAAAAAGAACTCATGGCCCAGAATGAAATGGACGGCCTGATGTTCAAGATGGAGGATGATCCCCGTATTACGAAGGTGGGAAAATTCCTGCGGAAAACCAGCCTGGATGAGTTCCCACAGTTTATTAATATTTTAAAAGGCGATATGAGTCTTGTTGGGACAAGACCGCCGACGCTGGATGAATTTGAGCATTATCAGTCTTATCATAAGAAGAGGCTCAGCTTCCGTCCCGGCCTGACCGGTATGTGGCAGGTAAGCGGCAGAAGCGATATAACGGACTTTGAAGAAATCGTAAGGCTTGACGTTGAGTATATTGATAACTGGTCTGTCGGCCTTGATATTAAAATCCTGATTAAAACCGTTCTGGCCGTTTTTTCCGAAAGCGGAGCTAGATGATTTTTTTGTGCCCTGAACTCCTGTTTTAAACGGATATTAAGTTCTGTTTAAAAATGCCGATAAGCTATAAGGAGACAGGAAAACCAAAATAACGAATGAGGATAATTCTATGGAAAAAATGAGTAAAGCGGATCTGGAGAAAGAAGAGATTCTGAATCCGGAGAAAGCGGAGAAAAGACGGCGCAGAAAGAAAAAAGCCCGTATTATGGCTGTGGTGACTGTAATCTGCATGATTCTGGTGGTATGCTGCACCGGTTTTATCGTAGTCAGGGCCATGGGAAAGAACAGTATTATGAGTAAGGCAACAAGCCCGTCACCGTCGCTGTCCACGGATCTGAACGTAATGGATAAGGTGGAGCAGTGGCAGGACGGCTGGGTCGGCTACAACGGTAAGGTATATGAGTATAATGACGATATCATGACCTTCCTGGTCATGGGTATTGATAAGAAGAGTACTTCACCGCAGACGGGCAGCGGTATCAGCAACAGCCAGGCGGATGCCATTTATCTGGTGGTGATGAATCCGCATACAAAAAAAGTGGATTTGATTGCAGTTAACCGGGATACGATTGCAGATGTGGATGTATATTCCCAGCCCGGCGCTTATGCGAATACGATTAAAACACAGATCGCCCTGCAGTATACCTATGGCGATGGCAAGGTCAAGAGCGCACAGCTGATGGAAAAAGCAGTTTCTAAGCTGTTTTACCAGCTGCCTATACATGGCTATGTGGCCATCAGTATGGATGCCATCCCTACGATTAATGATACTATCGGAGGGGTAGAGGTGCAGTGTTTGCAGGATTTGACGGAGGTGGATCCCCTGTTGAAGCAGGGAGAGACGCTGAAGCTGGAAGGACAGTCCGCATTCTGGTATGTGAAATATAAAGATGTGAATGCTTCCCACGGAAGCAGCGACAGGCTGGAACGTCAGACACAGTATATCCAGTCGTTTGTAGGCCAGGCCAAGTCTGCGTTTAAGGCGGATGTTGCCATGCCTCTTACACTGTTTAAGAAGCTCGGCCCTTACATGGTGACGGATATCAAAGCGGACGAGGTAACCTATCTTGTTTCAACAGCCGCTGCTTATAAGTTCAGCGGTGAGGTGCACAATCTGGCGGGAGAATCCAAAACCGAAGAAGGAAACGAAGCCTTTTATGTGGATGATAATGCACTTTATCAGCTGGTAATTGACCTTTTTTACAATGAAGTACCACAATAATATCCCCACAATACTTTATATGACAAAGGTAAAGATAAAATGATACGAAAAAAGAACTGCCTGTTGCTAACTGCTCTGATTTTGTATTCAGCCGTACTTGCCGGCTGCGGCAGCACTGCCGCCCAGCCTGAAGAAAACACGGTGCCGGCTGAGACTGCCCTGGAAGATTTTAAAAGCGCCGGCGATAAAAACGATATAGCCGCCCTGCAGCAAATCAATCCGGAGGCTTATGCCTGGCTGGAAATCACCGGCACGGATATCAGCTTCCCCATACTGCAGTCTGCGGAGGATGAAACCTTCTATCTGACCCATAATATTTACGGGGAAGAGGATGACAACGGATGTATCTATACGGAGTATTACAATAATACGGATTTTGCCGATCCCAACACGGTTATTTATGGCCGCAACAGGGATGAAATGTTCGGCAAGCTCCATCAGTTCCAGGACAGGGATTTTTTTGATACCCATCGTGAGATAAAGATTTACACGGCGGGAAAAACTTTGACCTATAAAATCTTTGCCGCGTATACCTATGATGACCGGCATTTGATTGCCACCTATGATTTCTGGGATCAGCTTGTTTTCTCCAATTACCTGGAGGATGTATTTGCGATTCGGGCGATGGATGCCTTTATCGATGATTCGGTGGAAGTGACGGCTGAAAACAAGATTATAACCTTATCCACCGGAGCGACGGGGCAGGATGACAAGCGTTATCTTGTGCAGGCTGTGCTGGTAACGGAATAGGCCTGGAAAGGCAGATGGCAGGAATGGAACAGAAGAAGAGAAAGAAAAAAAGAAGAAAAAAGAAAATGTCCGGTGCCGTAAAATTCGGCATTGGCGTACTGATAGCTGCAGGCATTCTGCTCATGCTGGCCCTGATTGTACTCATCGCCTATTTTTGGATGGACAGTCATGGGAAAAGCGCGTTTGCCGAGAAGCAGGAAGCGGTTCCGGAGCAGATGCAGCAGGCTGCGTCCTCATCCGATGTGTCGGGCAATGATGCGGATGAGGCGCTGGAGGCGGGAAGTATCCGCTATAACGGGAAAACATATGCCTATAAAAGCGATGTCCTGACCTTTTTGTGCATGGGAATTGATAAAACGGGGGAAGTAAAGGCCTCCAAGGATTTATACAGAGGCGGACAGGCAGACGCGCTGTTCCTGGCGGTGCTGGATCCCGGCGATAAGAAAATTAATATCATCGGTATCAACCGTGATACCATGACTGAAATAAAAACCTTCGATCCCAATGGCTTATATGCGGGAAAAGAGGTGGCGCAGATTGCGCTTGCCCATGCTTACGGCGAGGGGCTGGAGGAGAGCTGTGAAAATACGGTGGAGGCTGTATCCAACCTGTTTTACGGGCTGCCGATTCACGGCTACTGCGCACTGAATATGAGCGTAATAAGCACTATCAATGATGCCGTGGGAGGCGTGGAGGTTACCATTCCGGAATCCCTGGCAGGCGTGGGAATGAAAATCAACGGGAAGGGCTATGGCTATAACTGGTCAGCAGGGGACAGAATCCATCTGCAGGGAGAGGAAGCCTATGTCTACATAAAATACAGAGACACCAGGGTAGCCCAGAGCGCGGATGAACGTCTGATCCGCCAGAAGACCTATCTGCAGGGCTTTGTGAATCAGGCCAAGGCGGCGGTGAAGCAGGATATGACGCTTCCGCTGAAGCTATATACGCAGGTTTTGCCATACATGGTAACGGATATTTCTGCCGATGAGGCGGTATATCTGGCCGGACAGGCTTTATCATACAGTTTTGATGAAAATGATATTTATACAATGGAAGGGCATGTGGAAATGGGTGAAGTGTTTGAAGAATTTTACCAGGATGACACCGCCCTGTATGAATTGATTTTAAAGATTTTTTACGATGAGGTGACTCCACCTGGTACTGCGTCAGGCAGTTAAATAATGGTATTAGCGTCCGGGCAGCCGGACGTTGATATATAGAAGCCACACACAAAAACTAAGAAAGGGGGATGATTGACATGAAAAAGAAAGTGGCAATTGTTCTTTCAGTAATTCTCGCATGCTCTATGAGCATGACCGCGATGGCGGCTCCCAGCCCGTCCATCCAGAAAGAGCCCGTTGCGCAGGTAGTAGTTAACCCTACTGTCGGCACAGCAGGCAACAATGTTGCAGTACAGGCTACAACTGTTAACAGTGAAAAGTCAGCAGTTCTTCCTGGTACAACCTTCAAGACCGCTAGCGGACAGGTTGTAGATCCTGCTGCAGTAGCAATGGTGGTAGCACCTTCTACAGCAGAGCAGGCTCAGGCAGCAGCAGCATCTCTGGTTGCCGCACTGGCTTCCAGCAAAATGCAGGTAGTTAACTTTACCGGCAAGAGTGCTCTGTCTCTGACAGACACAAAGGGCAATCTGAATGTTGTTAACAACATTACAATTGGCCTGACAACAGCTTCTGGTGAAGCAGTTGCTCAGAACGGATCTGTTTCCGCAGCATTTGCGCTGACAGAAATCCTTGGCGGCACTGCACTGGCTGAAGGGGAAACCATTCAGGCATTATATCAGAGAGCTGACGGTACATGGGTAGCTGTACCTGTAGTTATTAAGAACGGTACGGTTGCAATCGCACTTCCTGCATTCGGCGGTGCTGTAAATGTAACCTTCGTAGTAGCAAAGGGCGCTTCTCTTGAAGATGTTCCGGCTACAACTTCACCCAGAACCTGATAGTTCCGGGCTGAATATTATTTCCAATCAATAAATCAATTTGTGTGGTTTCAAAAACGTCTGGATACCTGAACATCGGGTCCAGGCGTTTTTCCTTTTCAGGGGGGATTTGGCGCCTGATGTTTTCCAATGACACTTTTAATGATACTCCGTAACTGTTGTACAATTAGGTTTGCACTTAAAATGAACGAAATAGTAATAGTTTGACACAGAGACGCAGCAGTGGAATGAATTGACAAAAGATACAGAATAGCGTTTTATTGGATTGGAATTATTAGAAAATATGCGATAATACCAATGCCTTTTCTATAATATAGCATAGATTTTCTTTGAAAAAATTATGTGCATAAAGGTATAAATCAAAATGGATAATCATTTTTTTTGTGCACAATAACGGAACAGGTACATGCTGATTGGCAGATGTGCCATATATGGCACATCATTTTCTTCTTCATCAAATCAGAATCTATCGTCTGTAGTAATAAATTAAAAAGTTCGGTAAAATACTACTACAGTTCAGTGGAAAAAGCAATTCTTGCCTGAGGAATATGCTAAACTGAAAAAAATCGAAGTTTGGTAAATTTTGGGAGCAAGGTGCTAATGATGATGGATTATGTAGTTATTATGCGTGGCTTAAGAGAAGACAACGATGTAAAACAAAGGGAGGTGGCGGAGTATCTGAATATAGACCAGAGAGTCTATTCCAGGTATGAGCGCGGGCAGAATGCCATGCCGGTGCGTTTCATTCCTCTGCTTTGTGACTACTATAATGTATCAGCTGATTATCTCTTGGGCAGGACAAGGGAAAAGGATTTCCCCGGAGCCGACAGAAGCCGCAAGCTGGGGACCACCAGGAAAAACGGGTAAGACAAAACTGAAGAGGGTGCATGAAAGCTGGCTCGCTGTGCAAAGCGGCTTTGATGCAGTAAAAAAGAACGGCGCGCGCCGTTCTTTTTTCTGTGCATCATTCTTTTTTCTTGAGAAAAAACGGATAATCGGATATAGTATTAGGTATGACGCTTTCTACAGGCAGCGTCATACAACAATCAGAAAAGCAGGAGCAGATGCATATGAAATGTCTTGTGCTGGCGGGCGGCAGGGGAGACCGGCTGTGGCCGCTGTCCAGGAAAAATTATCCCAAGCAGTTTATCAGTATCCAGAAGGATCATTCCATTTTTCAGGAAACGATTGCCAGGAATATTCCCTTCTGTGATGAATTTATCATAGTGACCAACAAAGAATACCAGTTTATCGTGGAAAACCAGATGAAGGCTTTCCAGGGCATCACCTATCGGCTGGTGCTGGAGGAGGTGGGGCGCAAGACGACGGCGGCCATTGTGCTCTCCTGTCTGCAGTTCCCTTTTTCCGAGCTGATGTTTGTGGTGGCAAGCGATCATCTCATCGACGGCCCTACCTACAAGGATGATGTGACGAAGGCTGCGGAGCTGGCAAAGGAAGGGTGGCTTGTCACCTTCGGGATGGATATCCGCAAGCCGGAGACCCGTTTCGGATATATCCGCTGTCAGGGTGAGGATGTGGTGTCCTTCATTGAAAAGCCGGATGCGCAGACAGCGGCCTCTTATTTTCAGGCAGGGGATTATCTGATCAACAGCGGCATGTTTTTATTCCGCGTGGGAACGCTGATTCAGGAAATCAGGAAATTCTACCCGTGGCTGTATAATTCCTGTGAGGCGGCTTTTTATATGCGGAAGGTGAAGGGGCGCCATACCTTTTATCCCGCCGGGGTGCTGGAGGGGATACAGGCCGTTCCCATCGAAAAAAGCGTCTTCGAAAAGACCGGGAAAGGGAAGGTGATTCACAGCTCCTTCCAGTGGCAGGATATCGGCAGCCTGGAGGATTTGTCCCTTACCGGTATCCAGAGGGATGAGAGCAATCAGATCGTATACGAAAGCAGGAATACCACGGTGCTCAATCAGAGCGCCCGTCAGATTGTGGTGGCCAATAACCTGGAGGATATCACCATTATCAATACGGAGGATGCCGTTTATGTGGGACGGACCGGGGAATCTGAAAAGCTGAAGGATATCATGCGGGAGAACCCGGAGGAACAGCATTATTTTGACCAGGGGCGGGTGATATACAAGCCCTGGGGGACATATGAGCTTCTGAACGTAAATCCCATGTATGTAGTCCGTAAGGTAGTGGTTACCGAAGGAAAGACCATATACGCCCATCAGCATGCCCACCGGACGGAACACTGGATCCTTGTATGCGGCAGGGCGCGGATTATCCTGGAGGGCGTGGAAGGGGAATATGGGGCCAATGACAGCATTGAGGTCCCGCGGAATACCACGCACCAGATTTCAAATATCGGGAATGAGCCGTTGGTTTTCATGGAGATTTCCACCGGTACCATGGTAGAGGAGCGGGATTTGATTTCCATCCGTTCCCGGGATCTGACGGAGGCGGAGCTGGGTTATCAGACGGAGCCCTTTGTGCGTCTGCTGCCTGCCTTCAAGGATTACCTCTGGGGCGGCACCAGGCTGCGGGATATTTATGGCAAAAAATGTGATTATGAGATTATCGCTGAAAGCTGGGAGCTGTCGGCGCATAAGGAGGGGCAGAGCATTGTGGCCTCAGGAAGGCATAAGGGCCTTCTTTTCTCAGAATACCTGGATCGCATCGGTAAAGAGGGCTGGGGCTGGAAATGCCAGCCTCTGGAGAGGTTTCCGCTTCTGGTCAAGCTCATTGACGCCAGGGAGAACCTGTCCGTGCAGGTGCATCCTGATGATGCCTATGCGCTGGAAAAGGAAAATGAATACGGTAAAAATGAGATGTGGTATATCCTGCAGTGTGAGCCGGATTCCTGCATTTACTGCGGCTTCCGGCGGGATGTGACCCGGGAGGAGGTGGAGCAGGCCGTCCGGGACGATACCATTCTTTCCCTGCTAAACCGCGTGCCCATCAGACAGGGGGAGGCATTCTTTATCCCGGCGGGAACGGTGCATGCCATCGGCAGGGGAAGCCTGATCTGCGAAATCCAGCAAAGCTCCAACTGCACATACCGTCTGTATGATTATAAACGTAAGGACAAGTATGGAAATTACCGGGAGCTTCATCTGGACAAGGCTCTGGCGGTAATGGATTATAACCGGTATGAGGTACAGCGTTTTGACAGTGAGACGATAGAAACACCTGCATATGTGTGCCATATTTTAAGCCGCTGCAAGTATTTTGAATGCATCAGCTGCAGGCTCCATGGAACCTATCAGCTGGAAGGGGACGGAAACTCCTTCTATTCCGTGTTATGTGTGCAGGGAGAGACGGCCCTGCGATGCGGGGAAGGCGGAAACAGCGCGGAGCTGGCGATGAAGGCCGGCGACAGTGTCTTTATTCCCGCCGGGGAAAGAAAATTCCTGCTGGAAGGCGACGGAGAGCTGATTATCACTCATATTTAAAAAGCATTTCCGGCGAACCTGCATGTGCCGGAAATGATACCGGCCGGAAATACATCGGTTGAAAACTGACCAGCCGGAAACCGTAACCGGTCGACCTATCTGTAATCAAAGACTGCGCCGAATCCCTTTCCCTGGATTCGGCGCAGCCTTTCATGTTATTTTTTCAAAAAAACCGTATATCCCCTGCTGTTCAGCAGCTTCGCCGCCTTCTCAATAGCGGCTTCTTCATAAAACTCAATCCGCAGGACGCCGTCCTCGGATTCTCTGTTATGTACAATCCCTATATTTTTGATACTGATGTTGTTGAGGGCCAGCAGCGTGGCCACAGACGCCAGGGAACCGGCTTCGTCGGGAATTTCCACATTTACCGTATAAACCTTCTTAATCGGCCCGCTGGAGGCATCTATGAAGGAATCACGGTAATTCCGGGCGCAGTCAAAGAAGTCATACAGGTGTCCGGCGTCGTGCCTGTCAATTTCATCCTTTACCTTTTCCAGGGAGCTGATATAGCGTTCCAGCAGCCGGGAGATATTTTCTCCGTTGGTGAGGCAGATTTGCTGCCACATGACGGTGGAGGAGGAAGCGATGCGGGTGATATCCTTAAAGCCTCCTGCCGCAACCAGCTTCATGATGCCGTCCTCATTGTCGCTCGACTTTACCAGATTTACCAGGGAGGAGGCGATTACATGGGGCAGATGGCTGATGGCCGCCGTCACATAATCGTGCTGCCTGTAGTCCAGAATCAGAGGAATGGCGCCCATGGCCTTTACCAGCGCGGCATAGCGTTCCAGCTGCCTGCGGGGGACATCCCGGGTGGGGGTCAGGATATAATAGGCATTTTCAAGAAGAGAAGCCTTGGAGTTCTGGTAGCCGATCCGCTCGCTGCCAGCCATGGGATGCCCGCCGATGAAGCAGGAGGTCAGGCCCAGCTGTTCGATGTGCTCGTGGATCGTGGTTTTTACGCTTCCCACATCGGTGAGGATACAGCCGTTCTCTTCCGCATTCAGTAGAAAAGAACGGATGAGCAGCAGATTACTGTCATTCTGGGAGACGGGGGCGCATAAAAATAAAAAGTCGCAGCTGGTAAATGCAGCGCCGTTGTCTTCTCCGATATGATCTGTGACTTCGTCCGCAGTGCCCTCCGCAAGGGCCAGCTTCAGAGTTGCCGGATCGGTGTCGCAGGCGCGGATAAAGCAGCCGGGATAAGCGGCGCGGATTGCTTTGGCGATGGAGCCGCCGATCAGACCAAGCCCCAAAAAGGCAAAAGTCATTTGTTCCATGGATGTTTACTCCTTCATTTCCGCACAGACAGCGGGCAGGGAGAGTTTCCTCCTCCACCCGTCTGCGCAGGGTATTTGGCTTCTGATGCGCGGGCCCGCAGAAGAACCGTCACACGAAAGGAAAGCTTTGTTACCGGAAAGTCCGGCCAGCCAGCCTTGCGTAAGGTGTGAGCTCTTCTGTGAGCCGGGCAAATTTTTCAAAGGTCAGTGACTGTGGGCCGTCGGAGAGCGCATGGGCGGGATCATTATGTACCTCGATCATCAGCCCGTCCGCGCCGCAGGCCACGGCAGCCTTGGCGAGAGGTGAAACATATTTGTATACGCCGGTGGCGTGGGAGGGATCTACGATGACAGGAAGGTGGGTCTTTTCCTTCAGTACGGGAACCGCGCTGAGATCGAGTGTGTTCCTGGTAGTGGTCTCAAAGGTACGGATGCCTCTTTCACATAATACTACATTGGGGTTGCCCTCCGCAATAATATATTCTGCGGCGTTGAGCCATTCGTCAATGGTGGCGCTCAGGCCTCTTTTCAGAAGGACAGGAAGACCGGAACGGCCCGCTTCCTTTAATAGGATGAAGTTCTGCATGTTTCGGGCGCCGATTTGAATCATGTCCACGTACTTTACTGCGGCTTCAATGGCTTCATTGCTCACCACCTCGCAAATCGTTGCCAGCCCGGTTTCCTTTTTGGCTTCCTGCATGTAGCGCAGGCCTTCTTCCTCCAGGCCCTGGAAGGAGTAGGGGGAGGTCCTGGGCTTGTAGGCACCGCCGCGGAGTATGGTGGCGCCGGCGGCCTTCACCGCATGGGCGATGGACATGAGCTGCTCCTGGGTTTCCACGGCGCAGGGACCTGCCATGATGGTCAGGTTGTCAGGGCCGATTACCGTGGGGCCGACCTGGACGACGGACGGTTCGGGATGGAATTTTTTATTGGCCAGCTTGTAGGTTTCCGTTACGGGGACGATTCGGTCCACATCCTTGAAGCTGATGAGGTTTTCGGTGGACAGACGGCTTTTGTCGCCGACAACGCCGATGATGGTTACCTCTGTGCCCTGGGAAAGATGGGCGTTCAGCCCGCTTCCCTCAATATATTCCTTGATTGCCGTGATACTGGACTCGGCGGCCTGGGGTTTCATTACAATAATCATGGGACGGCTTCCTTTCTTTGATAAAATGCAGCTGCGAAGGTATTTAACAGCTGCAAATGTTTTTTAGTCAGTAATAATGCATGCAGCTATTAATATAGCACTTTAACGCGCGAAAGTCAACCGGTTGAGGAAACAGATTCTTGTTAAACAGGAACCGGCCGGAGAAACGGATACTTTTTAAATAAAAACGGATGATTTTTATTTAAAAAAAGCGCAGCGGTTTATGCATTCGGCTGAGGCGGCAGCATGGTATAAGTGGCTTTTCCCTGATTTTACGGGCTTTCGCAGGCCCTTGTGAGAGGTTGGAGATGAAAGAGCGGAATGTCCAAAAAATAACTTGTATAAAATGTTGAAAATTGCTTGTAAAATTTTCTGACATTTAGTAAAATATACCCATGGGGTTCTGGAAGAGAATTTAAGTGGATTGGGGACTTTGACAGAAAACCCGGAAATCGCATAATACGGAGGAATTCAGTATGAACATTTACACAACAGACAAGATTCGTAACGTTGTTCTTCTGGGACATGGCGGATCAGGCAAGACTAGTTTAGTAGAAGCAATGGCGTATTTGTCCGGAATCACATCCAGGATGGGAAAGGTGGCCGATGGAAATACGGTCAGCGATTTTGGCAAGGAAGAGCAGAAGAGAAAATTTTCAATCAGCACGTCCGTTGTCCCGATTGAATGGGAGGGTGTGAAGATTAATATATTGGATACCCCCGGTTTCTTTGATTTTGTCGGTGAAGTGGAAGAAGCAGTCAGCGCTGCGGATGCGGCTATCATCGTTATTTCCGGTAAGGCCGGCGTGGAAGTGGGAACCCAGAAGGCATGGGAGCTGTGTGACAGATACAAGCTGCCCCGTATGGTGTTCGTAACGGATATGGATATCGATAACGCTTCCTACCGTCAGATCGTGGAGGATATGACCAATCTTTACGGAAAGAAGATCGCACCGTTCCATCTTCCCATCCGAGAAAATGAGAAATTTGTGGGATACATCAACGTTATTTCCGAGACCGGCTACAGATGGCAGGGCAAGGAGGTTGTGGAATGTGACATTCCTGAATACAATAAGCCGAATCTTCAGATTTGCCGTGATACGCTGATGGAAGCGGTTGCGGAGACCAGTGAAGAATTCATGGAAAGATATTTTGGCGGCGATACCTTCTCCGAAGCGGAGATCAGAGCGGCGCTGCGTACCAATATCAATGACGGAAGCATCGTTCCCATGTCCATGGGCTCCAACATCCTGGGACAGGGCATCTATACGCTGCTGGATGATATCGTAAAATACCTGCCCAGTCCGGAGGGACGTGAAATCGCAGGCATTAATATGAAGACAAAGGATATTTACCAGGCGAATTATGATTTTGCAAAGGCAAAGAGCGCATTTATTTTCAAGACCATCGTAGATCCTTTTATCGGGAAATATTCTCTGATTAAGGTTTGCTCCGGCGTCCTTAAGACGGATGATACGATGCTCAATTACGATAAGGACATAGAAGAAAGAATCGGCAAGCTTTACGTACTGCAGGGAAGCAAGCCCATTGAGGTGAGTGAGCTTCATGCCGGGGATATCGGCGCGCTCGCCAAGCTGACGGGAGCGAGGACGGGAAATACCCTTTCCACCAAGGCTACTCCCATTGAATTCGGCAAGGCGGAAATCTCCGTCCCTTATACCTCCAAGAGATATAAGGCTAAGAACAAAGCCGATATTGACAAGATTTCACAGTCTCTGACCAAGATGACCCATGAGGATCTGACACTGAAGGTAGTGAATGATTCTGAAAACCACCAGTCACTGCTTTACGGCATGGGCGATCAGCATCTGGATGTTGTGGTGAGCAGGCTCCTGAATGAATATAAGGTGGAAATCGAACTGAGCCAGCCCAAGGTTGCGTTCCGTGAGACTATCCGCAAGAAATCGGATGTGGAATATAAATATAAAAAGCAGACCGGCGGACATGGACAGTACGGCCATGTTAAGATGAAATTTGAGCCGCTGGGAGATCTGGAGAAACAGTATGAATTTGCCCAGGAGGTAGTAGGCGGCGCTGTGCCGAAGAACTATTATCCCGCAGTGGAAAAGGGACTTCAGGAATCCGTACAGAAGGGCCCGCTGGCCGCTTATCCGGTGGTAGGCGTGAAGGCTATTCTGTACGATGGATCCTATCATCCTGTGGACTCTTCCGAAATGGCATTTAAGATGGCCACAATCCAGGCCTTCAAGAAAGGCTTCATGGATGCGGGACCGATTCTTCTTGAGCCGATTGCTTCTTTGAAGGTTACCGTGCCGGATCAGTATACCGGTGATGTTATGGGTGATTTGAACAAGCGCCGCGGCCGTGTCCTGGGAATGACTCCTATTGCAGGCGGAAAGCAGATTGTTGAAGCGGATGTGCCCATGACGGAGCTGTACGGTTATTGTACGGATCTTCGCTCCATGACAGGTGGCAGGGGAGATTACTCCTTCGCATTTGCCCGTTACGAGCAGGCGCCTTCCGATATCCAGGAGAAGGAAGTAGCAGCGAGAGCCGCTAAGGTTGCGGAAGGAAGCGATGAATAAAGTCTTTTTTAGAGAAGAAAAGCAGTAACCGTGAAGGAAGAACAGTTACGAAAAGGATTATAATATTGGGGTAAGGACGCCGAAGCTGTTGGGGGACAGCTTCGGCGTCCTTTTTTAGTAAATCTATACAAATATGACTGATTGATTCCGAAGTTTAATACAAAACAAATAAAAACAATAAAAACCACAAATATAATGTTGATTTATGAATGATTTAGGTATATGATAGGAAGGTAAAAAGAAACGTAACTGCGAATGTATTTAACAGCTGCAAAGAAATGAACATATGATGCCCGCGGCCGTCAAACCATGGTACGGCGGGAAGCAGTCTTGTATATGACAGGAAAGGAGATTCCCATGAAGGTTTTGGATTCTAAATTTGTGAAGGATTTTATTAAGATGGCGGACGATGGTTATCATGAAGGCTGGCATGAACGAAACGGCGGCAATCTTTCTTACCGGATTCGGCCGGAAGAGGTGGAGACCATCCGCAGCAGGCTGAGCGACCGCGGCGAATGGACGCCAATTGGCGTGAGCGTACCGGATCTGGCAGGGGAATTTTTCCTGGTGACGGGTACCGGAAAATATTTCCGTAACATCATTGTGGATCCGGAGGCCTGCATTAC
This sequence comes from Clostridium sp. KLE 1755, assembly GCF_000466465.2. Classification (NCBI taxonomy): domain Bacteria; kingdom Bacillati; phylum Bacillota; class Clostridia; order Eubacteriales; family Clostridiaceae; genus Clostridium; species Clostridium sp. KLE 1755. The sequence goes on along the minus strand of NZ_KE992711.1, from coordinate 50,467 downwards.
CATTATAGAGATTGATGAAAAGGGTGAAAATTACCGCATCCGCTGGGGCCTGGTGGAGGGCGGCGGCCCTACCAGCGAACTGCCCACCCATCTGATGAACCATGAGGTGAAGAAGCGGGTGAGCAACGGTAAACACCGGGTTATTTACCATGCCCATACCACCAATGTCATTGCCCTCACCTTTGTCCTTCCGCTGAAGGATGAAATCTTCACCAGGGAGCTGTGGGAAATGGCTACGGAATGTCCGGTGGTGTTTCCTGACGGCGTAGGCGTAATCGGCTGGATGGTTCCGGGAGGAAGGGAAATCGCGCTGGAGACAGGAAAGCTGATGGAGAAGTACGATGCGGTTATCTGGGCACACCATGGCATGTTCTGCTCCGGAGAAAACTTTGACCTGACCTTCGGCCTGATGCATACCATAGAAAAATCCGCTGAGATTTTGATCAAGGTATTGTCCATGAAGCCTGACAAGCTTCAGACGATTACGCCTGACAATTTCCGGGATCTGGCCGGGGCCTTCCATTTACAGCTTCCGGAAAGATTCCTTTATGAAAAAGAAGAGTAACTGTAACCGGACGGTTACCAAGAAGCTGAATATGCTGTGATTATTTGGGAAACTGCCTGTAGGCGCAGCCTTTTCCTGCCGTGGGACGGCAGCAAAGGGGCATGCCGTACAGGCGGTTTTTTTATATGGGAAATCCCTGCCCCATTTTGGTAGCGCATCCGATGATTCCGGGGTTATCAACGGAAAGTGGACGGCAGCAGATGGCAGAATGTGAAAAACATCGCTTTTATATAAAAATGGAAATAAAAAAAGTCTGTATTCTTTTCATAAAAACGGAATTGTATAAAAAAACAAGGAATCTCACATTGCATTTCAGACTGATTTTTATATGATAGAAATAGAGGAACTGTGAGTAGCGGACAGTTGCAAAATGCAGGAAAGGGGACGGGCCCGTAAGGTCTGCCCGGTTCTTCGGCTGCAAAAATATAAGCCTGTATATGCGGGCGGACAGGAGAAATGGGATGAAGATAGACTGGAGACAGGCAGAGGCAAGGGATGCTGAAATACTGAGTACAGACGGGGACAGCTGTACCGTACTGTTGGGAGCCGGCGGGGGAGGCATTTCCCTCCCTCAGATAAAGGGGACGAAGGAACGTTATCTCACAGGTGATGTGGAGGTGCTTGAGGAGCATTCTACGGCAATGATGTTCCGCTGCTTTCTTCCGGGGCAGGAGAAGGAGAACCTTTTTATGCGCTTCGGAATCCTGCCGCAGTTCAAAACGAGAATCTGCCTGGATCTGGATTTGCTGGATAACAGGACAATATTTACGAACCGCACGCCGGGCACGCTGAAGCTGGTGGTGCACGGGCAGCGCACGCAGCGGGAAGAGGTGGAACGTTTTGAACTGGGCATGGATGAAATGTTCCATGATGTAAAGGTGCGTTTTGAGAACTTTACCATGTCGGATACCATGCCGGAGGAATTCCCGGTGCCTTCAAAAAAGCTGGTGGATGAATTCGGCCAGTGGATGGGGAAGGAATGGCCGGGAAAAATCCATTCCAGGGAGGAACTGAAGGAAAAGTATCAGGCGCTGGAAGGAAAGGCTGAGTATCCGTTCCCCGAATGGAATGTGTGGGGCGGTGATAAGACGAGGAAGCTGAAAGAGGGAACCGGCTTTTTCTCTACCTGCAAAACACCGGACGGCAGATGGCATCTTACCGATCCGGAGGGCTGCGATTATTTTTCCCTTGGCCCCTGCGGAACGCGGGCAGGTGAGTGGGGAAGGATTGACAGCTTTGAAAACTGCTGCGAATGGCTTCCGGAGGAGGATGCGCAGTATGCGGAATTTTTTGAGGAAGGCAGCAGGAGGAGGACTGCTTATATGCCGGTGGATCATTACAGGATGGCCAATTTCTCCGGCATGAATCTGAAAAAAATCTATGGGGATGACTGGAAGGAAAAATGGGAAGAGATTTCCTGCCATATCCTGATGAATAACGGTATTAATTCCCAGGGGAATTTCCCGGGGATCGCAGTGAATAACGGCAGAAGCAAAATGGCCTATGTGCGGGAGCTTCCTGATTTTCCGGTTACGGACACGCTGATCTTCAGGGATTTCCCGGATGTGCTGTCTCCGGAATATGAGGAAAAATCCCGCATCTATGCAGAGAAGCTGGAGGAATGGAAGCACGACCCCTGGCTGATTGGATATTTCCTGAGAAATGAACCGGAATTTAATTTTGTGGAAAATCTGGCAATTGCGGACGAGGTGCTGCGTAATCCGGCCCAGACCTTCTGCCGGAAGGGGCTGATTGCATTTTTAAAGGAAAGATATGTGACGATAGAGGCGCTCAATCAGGCCTGGAAAACGGATTTTGGCAGCTTTGCCGCGCTGGAGGGGCCTGTTGCGGACTGCTCCGCCCGTTATCCGGGTTCGCGGAAGGATATCCGGGAATTTTCCGGGAAGCTGATTACGGAGTATATCCGTGTACCGTCCGTGGCCTGCCGGAAAGTGGATCCCAACCATCTGAATCTGGGGCTTCGCTGGTCCAAGGCCTATAACGCGGATATGATGAAGGGGTGGGAGTATTTTGATGTGTTTTCCATCAACTGCTATGACTTCGACCCCACAAGGGACATGGATTTTGTGAAAAATGCGGGCGTGGATCTTCCCATCCTTCTGGGTGAGTATCATTGCGGCGCTCTGGATCGGGGGCTGACGGCCACCGGCCTGAAGGGCGTGGCAAATCAGGAGGAGCGCGGCGTGATGTGGCGGTATTTTGTGGAAAAGGTGGCGGCGCATCCTTACGGCGTGGCCGCACACTGGTTCCAGTATAACGATCAATTCTGCCTTGGCAGGTATGACGGGGAAAATTATCAGATTGGCATGGTGGATGTATGTATGCAGCCCTATCCGGAGCTGATGGATGCTGTATATGAAACCTCAAAGGTGCTGTACCAGGTAAAAAACGGGGAAAAACAGCCCTGTGGCAGAAAACCGCAGCCCATCCCCATGATAGGGTATTAAGCTTATGAGAGAAGAACGTATTTGGCGAAGGCCGCAGATAGTGCCGATGCCGCTGCAGACCGGGAAAATCAGTGCGCCGCAGATATGCTTAAACGGGGATGGCTGGAAGCTGTGCAGTGAGCCGGGAGAAGAATTCTGGAACAGGGAAGCGTCCGGGACCGTATGGGAGGATACACAGGTGCCCATGCAGCGGACTCCTTCCGAACGGGAATATGCGTATGCCTTTGAGCTGGAGATCCCGAAGGCGTGGAAGGGACACCGGATTTTCCTGCGTTTTGACGGGGTGAACTGCAGGACGCGCGTTTTTGTTGACGGCAGGCCTGCGGGAGAGCACTACGGCGGTTTTGTAAGCTGGGATTGTGAGATAACGGAGAAAGCCGCATGCGGAGGGCGGCACTGGCTGGTTTTGGGGGTGACGGATGATCCGGGCGGAATCTGTCCGTTCCATTTCGGGGGTATCATCCGGGATGTGACGCTGTTTGCGCTGCCCCGGACGTATCTGTCCCGGCTGCATGCGGATGTTTCCTTCGACGATACTTATACGGATGCCGGGCTTACGGTTTATACGCAGCTGCAGGGAGGCGGGGGATGCATTTCACTCTCCTTATGTTCGCCTTCCGGTGAAGAAATCCTTCTGGAAAAGCAGGAGCTGCAGGCCGGGCAGGAGCATACGGAAACTTACCGGGCAGCAAGGCCGCTGAAATGGGACAGTGAACATCCCTATTTGTATACGCTGACGGCCAGCGTGTGGGAGGATGGCCTCTGCACGGAAAAAGCTTCCCGCCGTATCGGCTTCCGTGAGATAAAAAGGGTGGGAAACCAGGTGTTCCTCAACGGCGCTCCCCTGAAGCTGCGGGGGATTAACCGGCACGATATCCATCCCGTAACCGGCAGGGCCATAACCCATGAACTGGTGGAAGCGGATGTGCGGCTTTTCCGGGAGGCCAATATCAATTTTATACGCACCAGCCATTATCCGCCGCGGCCGGACTTCCTGGAGCTGTGCGATGAATACGGGATTTATGTGGAGGATGAAACCGCTGTTGCCTTTCTGGGGCAGGAAATTGACTGCAGGGAAAATGATCCGGAATTTACCTCCCGATTTATGGATCAGTTTGCAGAGCTGATCGAACGGGACAGATCACATCCCTGTGTTATTTTGTGGTCCCTGGCCAATGAGAGCTTCTGGGGAACCAATATCGCCATGCAGAATGCATATGCCCACCAGGAGGATCCCTCCCGCCTCACTATCTTCAGCTATCCCATCACCCAGCATGAGGAGGATGATCGGGCGGATATCTGGAGCATGCATTATGCGGCCTGGGATCAGGCATCCGATGCTTTGGTGGACAGCTTTAACCGTAGCTGCCATGAGCCGCTTTCCTGGCCGGTGCTGCATGACGAATCCACGCATATTCCCTGTTATGACAGAACGGATCAAAGGAGAGATCCGGGAGTGCGGGATTTCTGCGGAGAGACTATAAGCCGTTTCTGGGATAAAATCTGGAATACGCAGGGAGCGCTGGGCTGCGCCATCTGGGCCGGCCTGGATGAGGTGTGGCTTGCTT
>NZ_KE992711.1:33188-45766 GCF_000466465.2 Clostridium sp. KLE 1755 | reverse complement strand
CCGGCCGCCGTAACCACTGGGGAGCCCCCTGGGGGATCCTGGACGGCTGGCGGCGGAAAAAGCCAGAGTTCTGGCATGTGCGTAAGGCTTATTCTCCTATCCATATTACGGGAGAGCCGGCGGCGGAGGGGGACTTTGTTTCTCTTGGCATCGAGAACCGGTTCAATCATACTAACCTGCAGGAGGTGGGGATTGCCTGGCGTCTGGGAGATAGCTCAGGCAGGATGCAGGGGCCGGATCTGCCTCCGGGGGAAAAAGGAAGCCTGTTGATCCCGGCGCCCTTTCTTGCAGGAGAGCAGCTGACTCTGGAATTTACAGATCCCTTCGGCAATCTGGTGGATGATGGGTGCTGGCAGCTGGCGGCCCCTGCTTTGACCCTGCCTGCATTTTCCGGAGGCGCGCCTTCCCTTCGGGAAGCCTGCGGCGGACTGCTGGTGGAGGGCAGACGGTTCCGGTTGTATTTTTCAGGGGAAACGGGACTGATTTCTGCAGGCTATGTAAATGATGTACCTGTGGTTACAGGAGGCCCCTTCCTGCAGCTGACCGGCCTGGCGCTTGCGCCCTGGAAGCTGGAAAAGCTGGAATCGGGAACCGCGGAGAGCTGTGCGGCAGTCAGCATTTCCGGCAGCTATGGAAAGGTGCGGGTACGTTTCCGGATTGCCATCGATAATGAGGGGCTGATGGAAACAACATACGAAATCCTGGAGATGCCTTATCCCAGCCCGCGGAAGCTGGCCATGCGGGTGGGGGATGATACGGATTCCGGCGGTTATGAGGAGGTGGGGATCTGCTTTATGGTGCCCCGGGAGATGGAACTGCTTTCCTGGAGCCGCAGGGGCCTGTGGAATACGTATCCTGACTGGCATATCGGCCGTCTGCAGGGCAGCGCTTTAAAGCATAATCCTTACGGCGTATGCCGGACCGGCGTGGCGCCGGAATGGGATTGGCAGCTGGATGAAAAGGATACGGTGTTGTTTGGAAAATATGATACGGGGCGCAGGGGGACGAGAGATTTTTGCAGCATGAAGGCGCATGTCATAAAGGCGGCCATGAGCGCGCAAAACGGCGGTCAGGCATTTACAGTGCTGTCGGACGGAACGGATTGTGTACGCGCACAGCTGACCCACAATCCGGAGGCAGTCATTGGAAAAACAGATGGCCGGGTTTCCTATCAGGGCAGCTGGCTTTGCCAGAAAACAGGAAATCTGAGCAGGGAGGGTACGGAAATGTGGTCCAACACCGAAGGGGATGCCTGTATCTGCCATTTTACAGGAACAGGCATTGCCTGGATTTCCAGCTATGATATCCTGGGAGGCATGGCTGAAGTCTATGTGGACGGGGAATTGATGGATGATTCCATTTCCCTGGGCGTGCGTCTGCTGACGCCGGGAATTGCGCGGGGCTATGAGAAGGATGCCGGACGTCTCGTTTATGCGGCGGAAGGACTTGCGATGGGAGAGCATACCCTGAAAATTGTTGTGAAGGGAGAACGGGCGCCGGGATCCATGGGAGCCTATGTCTTTATCGATCATTTCCTTGTTTTCGGGGAAAATGATTATGGGGATACACGGCTGATTATAGACAGCGAGTTTAATTATCCCGAGCTTTCCTGGGGATGCTATACGAAAGAGCCGGTTACCGTTTCCACCGGATACTCCCGGAAGGTTTATACGAAGCTGGGCAATGAGGAATAGGTCAAACAAAGTCGGATATCCCGCAGAATATTACGGGGTATCTGACTTTGTTTTTTTACCGGAATGAAGTCTGGGCGGGGAGGCTTTCTTTTTGGGGATTTTTTCTCCCTTTAATATAAGCGGCGGCTCCGGCAGTACGGGTGATTTGATTTTATCCCGTGCGAATTCCAGGTAGAAGCTCTGGATTTTCAGTTTATTTTCCTCGTACATATCCAGAGCCTGGTAAAGCTCCTTGTAATAGCCGAACAGGATACGTTTGGTGCGGATGGTTTCCCGCAGGTCGATTTTGCTGTCCACCAGACTGCCCTTTGTTTTTACATAGTAATAAATGGGCCTGGTCTCCACGCGGATATTGGAAACGTATTTCAGGTATTCCAGATTGAATTTGAAATCCTCGCACCAGTCCAGCTCACGGGAAAAGAACAGCGCGTTGTCCCGTATAATATCCATGCGGTAAAATTTATTCCAGGTGACGCCGTAATAGAAATTGGCGGGGGATTTCATCATATATCTGGCAAACTCCGCCCTGCTCATCAGACTGGACGCTGGGATATGGCCCTTGATCCAGATTTTTCTGCCAATGACGCGGTAATAATCGGTGATTACCATTTCCGAACCGGTCTGCATAGCCTTCAGCAGGGTTTCCGTAGCGTCCCGTGTAATCCAGTCGTCCGCATCCACAAACTGTATGTATTCCCCGCGGGCCAGCTGCAGTCCCAGGTTCCGGCTTTCCGACACACCGGAATTTTCTTTGCGTACAACGCGCAGGCGGGAATCCTTTTTCTGGTATTTATCAAGGATGACGCGGCTGTGATCGGTGCTGCCGTCGTCCACAGCGATAATTTCCAGATGGGAATAGGTCTGCCTGAGCACGCTGCACAGACAGCGTTCCAGGGTTTGTTCCCGGTTATATATGGGAATAATAATGGTAATCAGAGGATTTTCCAATTCCATGCTCTGCCTCTCTTAGTTTTATTTTGCTGTTAAAGCAGCAGTTTTGTTTACGTCCCGCTTTGCTGACGCGGTATGGCTTCGTAACTGTTGCGCTGAACGGACAGCTATATGGCCTGAATTAATGCTGTATCTATTTTAGCATGAGGGAGGGGAAGGAAACAAGAAGAAAAGATGTATGCAACAGCGCGGCATCCCGGTGCGGGCTGGCCGGGTGCGGAAGCATTGCTATGGGAGGAAGATTGTGGTACAATGAACTGGTTTACAGGAACCGCACCAGTTTCTGACAGGAACTGGTGGAAAGTAATTGCCGGCCCTTTGGCTGCCGGCAGGGAGGAGCTTTTATTATATGAAGAAAGGCGTTTTATACACGATTTTAGGAGTATTGGCGGCTGCTGTAGCGTTCATTTATTATTATGTGACACTGCCGGCCATCAATATTCATTCCAGCGGGTTCTGGTTTTTCATCATGGCGGCGATTGTGGCTGTGATGGTGGTTTATACGATCCGCAAGGCGGGAAAGGATATGGCGGGAACGGGAGGCGTGGCCCTGCGTTTCAGCCTGAAGGAGCATAAGCCTTTAAAATTTTTGGGAATCCTGCTGCTTTTACTGCTGGCTGCTTATGTAATCGGAAGCATTCTGTCTTCCCCTATTGTCAATGCGAAGAAGTACCAGCAGCTTTTAACGTTGGAAACCCGGAATTTTACGGATGATATCAAGGAAGTGGATTACCGTACGATCCCCCTTTTGGATAAGGATTCGGCCGCGCTTCTGGGAGACAGGAAAATGGGCAGCCTGGTGGAGATGGTGTCCCAGTTTGAGGTGGCGGATGACTATACCCAGATTAACGTAAACGGCGTTCCGGTACGTGTGACGCCGCTGGTATATGCCAGCCCTATTAAGTGGCTGACCAACCAAAAGAACGGAATCCCGGCTTATATGCGTATTGATATGACCACTCAGGATACGGAATGTGTGATGCTGGACGAGGGAATTAAATATTCCAAATCCGAATATTTCAACCGCAATCTTTACAGGCATCTTCGCTTCCAGTTCCCGACCTATATTTTCGGTGACCAGATTTTCTTTGAAATCGATGATAATGGCGTGCCATACTGGGTATGCCCCGTGAAGAAATTCAATATCGGGCTGTTTGGCGGCGAGACCGTGGGAAGAGTGGTGCTCTGCAATGCGGTAACCGGCGAATGCACGGATTATGACGTAGAGGATGTTCCACAGTGGATTGATAAGGTGTATTCCGCAGAGCTTCTGATGCAGCTGTATGATTATCATGGCATGTACCAGCATGGCTTCTTCAACAGCGTGCTGGGACAGAAGGACTGCCTGGTGACCACCAATGGCTACAACTATATTGCGCTGGATGACGATGTCTGGGTATATACGGGCATTACCTCCGTAAACGGTGACCAGTCTAATGTAGGCTTTGTGCTCATAAATCAGAGAACCATGGAAACCAGATTTTACAGGGTGGAGGGCGCCACGGAAATGTCCGCCATGTCCTCCGCGGAAGGGCAGGTACAGAACCTGGGTTACCGGGCCACCTTCCCCCTGCTTTTGAACATTGCGGATGAACCCACTTATTTCATGGCTCTGAAGGATGCTGCAGGCCTGGTGAAAAAATACGCCATGGTAAACGTGCAGAAGTACCAGTGGGTAGCCATCGGAGATACTATACAGGCCTGTGAGAAGAGTTACAACGAACTGCTGAGCACCAATGGCATCGTAAGCCAGAATACTGAAGCATATGTGGATGTTTCCGGCATAATTGAATCCATTTCCCCCGTGGTTCTGGAAGGAACCACCCATTATTACATCTGCATCAAGGGAAATGAGAATATTTTTGATGTGGATCTGTCGGATGACAGCCTGATTGGAATCGTCCGCTATAATCCCGGAGACTCTATCAAATTCCAGTATAAAGACGAAGGCGGCCTGAATCCGGTTAAGACCCTGGAGTAAATTGACTGCCAGGCGCCGGATAGAGTGACAAAGCTATTGACATTTCCCGGGAAAAAGGATAGAATAATCCCTAGTTTCCGGGGAATTTCAGAAGATTTTCACCGGCAGAAGTAAAAAGAGCAAGAGACATGGAAGAGGAGTAATAAGGAACCTGGCCTTTTCAGAGAGCCGCCGGATGGTGCGAGGCGGTAAGGAGAAGTCCCCAACTCGCCTTGGAGTCCTCCGGGGGAAGCCTGTTCATGCAGGAGCAGGAAAGTAGTCCGGAGCGGGAATTCCCGTTACAGAACAATAAGTGCGTACCGGTTTGCAGTCAAAGCAGATGGTACGAATTAGAGTGGTACCACGGAAACAAGCCCTTTCGTCTCTAACCAGGAAGAAAGGGCTTTTGTTATGCGGCGGGACAGCCTGTATACGGTTATTGTTACAAGGTAATTTTAACAGCACGGCAGTTGCCCGCCAGCTTTTAAACGGCAGTAAAAAGGAGGAAGCTATGGCAGCACCATACAATCACAGAGAGATTGAAGAAAAATGGCGTAAGGAATGGGAGGCCCATCCCATCAACGTCAACGACGGAAAGAAACCCAAATACTACTGTCTGGACATGTTTCCCTATCCTTCAGGAAACGGACTTCATGTAGGGCATTGGAGAGGCTATGTCATTTCCGATGTGTGGAGCCGTTATAAAATGTTAAACGGCGGCCATTATATCATTCATCCCATGGGCTGGGACGCATTCGGCCTTCCCGCAGAAAATTATGCGATTAAAATGGGAGTTCATCCCGCTGTATCCACGGCGGACAACGTATCCAAAATCAAGAGCCAGATCAAGCAGATCGCCGCTCTGTATGACTGGGATATGGAAGTCAATACCACTGATCCGAATTTCTATAAGTGGACCCAGTGGATTTTTGTAAAAATGTTCAAGGCAGGGCTGGCATATGAGAAGGAAATGCCCATCAACTGGTGTCCTTCCTGTAAGACGGGCCTGGCCAACGAAGAAGTGGTAAACGGTAAATGTGAACGCTGCGGCGCCGAGGTTACCAAGAAGAACCTGAAGCAGTGGATGCTGAAAATTACAGCCTACGCGGATCGCCTGCTGAACGATCTGGACAAGCTTGACTGGCCGGAAAAGGTAAAGAAAATGCAGACCGACTGGATCGGCAAATCCTACGGCGCTGAAGTGGATTTCCCGGTAGAGGGCAGCGATGAGAAGATCACCGTTTACACCACAAGGCCGGACACCCTTCATGGGGCGACCTTTATGGTCCTGGCTCCGGAGCATGCGCTGGCGGCAAAGCTTGCAACCCCTGAAAATAAGGAAGCCGTGGAAAAATATATCTACGAAGCATCCATGAAATCCAACGTGGACAGGCTTCAGGATAAGGAAAAAACTGGCGTGTTTACGGGAACCTATGCCATCAATCCTTTAAACGGCGCAAAGGTTCCGATCTGGCTTTCCGATTACGTGCTTGCAGATTATGGCACGGGCGCGATTATGTGCGTTCCCGCCCATGATGACAGAGACTTTGAATTTGCCAGAAAATTCAATATTCCTATTATCCAGGTAATTGCCAAGGATGGTAAGGAAATCGAAAATATGGAAGAAGCCTATACGGATGCTTCCGGCACCATGATCAATTCCGGCGAATGGAACGGCATGGAAAGCGCGGTGCTCAAGAAAGAAGCACCTGTGATGATTGAAAAAATGGGAATTGGCCGCAAAACAGTTAATTATAAGCTGCGTGACTGGGTATTCTCCCGCCAGCGTTACTGGGGCGAGCCTATCCCGATTGTTCACTGCCCGAAGTGCGGCTGCGTACCGGTGCCGGAGGATCAGCTTCCGCTGCTTCTTCCCGAGGTGGAATCCTATCAGCCTACAGGAACGGGAGAATCCCCTCTGGCCGACATTGACTGGTGGGTAAATACCACCTGCCCTGTCTGCGGCGCGCCTGCGAAGAGAGAGACCAATACCATGCCTCAGTGGGCCGGCTCCTCCTGGTACTTCCTCCGCTATGTGGACAACAAAAACGACAAGGAACTGGTGAGCCGCGAGAAAGCGGACAAATATCTGCCGGTTGATATGTATATCGGCGGTGTGGAGCATGCGGTGCTTCATCTGCTGTATTCCCGTTTCTACACCAAGTTCCTGTGTGATATCGGCGTAATCGATTTTGACGAACCTTTTGTCAAGCTGTTCAATCAGGGTATGATTACCGGAAAGAACGGCATCAAGATGAGCAAGTCCAAAGGAAATGTGGTGTCCCCGGATGATCTGGTAAGAGACTACGGCTGTGACTCCCTGCGTATGTACGAACTGTTCGTAGGGCCGCCGGAGCTTGACAGCGAATGGGACGACAGAGGAATCGACGGCGTAAACCGTTTCCTGAACCGTTTCTGGAATCTGGTTATGGACAATAAGGACAGCGGCGTGCAGGCCACGAAGGAAATGGTGAAGGTACGCCACAAAATGATCCATGAAATCACCACCAGACTGGAAAACTTCAGCCTCAATACGGTAATTTCCGGCTTTATGGAATATACCAACAAAATGGTGGATATGGCAAGAAACGGCGGTATCGACAAGGAAACACTGCAGACGGCGGTAATCCTTCTGGCTCCTTTTGCACCGCATATCGGTGAAGAGCTGTGGCGTCAGCTGGGCGGAACCGATTCCGTATTCCATGCGGTATGGCCGGTAGCCGACAAGGCGGCCATGGCGGATGACGAAAAGGAAGTGGCAGTTCAGGTGAACGGCAAAACCAAGCTGGTTGTCACCGTACCCGTTGATATCAGCAAGGAAGACGCCATTGCGGAAGGCAAGAAAGCGCTGGAAGCAGCAGGCAAGCTGAGCGGCACTGTGGTAAAGGAAATTTATGTTCCGGGCAAGATTATTAATATTGTTGTAAAGCCTTAATACGGCTGAATAAAAGGGCTTACCGGAAACTCTCCGGCAGGCCCTTTTGTATCTGCTGAGGAAATAAATGCGGCTCATGGACGGCAGAGTCAGAGAATGCCGCAAGCCGGAGATTAAGCAGTATAGGCAGGCATAGTAAAATTTCGGAGACAGGAGCTGTTATGAAGGGAGCAAAAATGAGTACAGTACTTATAATAGAGGATGATATGGATCTGCAGGAGGGGCTTGCCTACTCCCTGGAAGCGGACGGCTATTCGATCATTGCGGCTTCGACCATGGAAGAGGGGGAAGAGCAGTTTAGAAAAAACGCCTGTGATCTCATTCTTCTGGACTGCAACCTGCCTGACGGGAGCGGCTTTGAGTTCTGCGAACGGATCCGCCGCCTGGCACAGACGCCTGTGCTGATGCTCACCGCCCGGGATTCCGAGCTGGACGAGGTGAAGGCCCTGAATCTGGGAGCGGACGACTACCTGACCAAGCCCTTTTCCCTTTCGGTGCTGAAAGCGAGAATCCACAGCCTTCTGCGCCGCAGCCCGGAGCCTCAGAAGCTGTATTCCAACGGTATCACACTGGATAAAGCCGCATGCAGAGTATGGAGGGGAGAGGAAGAGCTTGCCTTCAGCTATCAGGAATACCGGCTGCTGCTTTATCTCATGGAAAATAAAGGACAGGTGCTGAGTAAGGAGCAGATCCTGTCGCAGCTGTGGGATGGTCAGGGCAGATTTGTGGACGAAAATACGGTGTCTGTGAACATACGCAGGCTGCGGCTGAAAATAGAAAAGGATCCGGCCAGCCCTGAAATCATCCGTACGGTACATGGGCTGGGCTATTTCTGGAGGGAAGGATGATGACTATGCTTTGGTTGTGTATCTGCGGCGCACTGGCGGCCGCAGCCTTTTGGTATTGCCGGAAATACAACGAGCTGTACCGTGCGGCGGACGGAATGCTGGAGCAGGTGCTCTCGGAAGAACGGATAGAGATCAGCGGGCTGGAAGAGGGCAGGCTGTCTGCGCTGGCGGCCAAATGCCTGCGGGTTCAGGAAAAGCTGAATCTGGAAATCGGGAGGGCGCAGGAAGAAAAGGAGCAGGTAAAGCAGCTGATTTCCGATATGTCCCATCAGCTTAAGACGCCGCTGGCCAATGTGCTGCTTTATGTGGAAATGCTCTGCAGGCAGGAGCTTCCTGAGGGCAGGCGGCAGGACTTCCTGGAGAAGCTGCGCAGACAGACGGAAAAAATAGACTGGCTGACCGCCTCCCTGTTCAAGATGGTGAAGCTGGAGCAGGGCGTGATTTCTTTCCGGGAAGAGAACGCGGACATCTGCGCCGCGATCCGCATGGCCGTATCCGCTGTTTATGAAAAAGCCGAAAAGAAGGAGATTGCCATAGAAGCGGAAGGCCTGAGAGAAACGATGCTGTGGCATAACCCGGAATGGACGGCGGAGATCCTGGTGAACCTCCTGGAAAATGCGGTCAAATATTCCCCGCCTCATTCCAAAATAAAAATTGGCCTGCAGCGCTATGAAACCTACAGCCGGATTCTGGTGACGGATCAGGGGATAGGTGTGCGAAGGGACGAGCAGTCCCTGGTTTTTCAGCGGTTTTACCGGGGAAAGGAGGTCCGGGCCCGGGAAGGGGCAGGAATCGGCCTGTATCTGTCCCGCCTGATTGCGGAACAGGAAAAGGGCTATCTGACGGTGGAACCTGCGCCCGGCGGAGGAAGCTGTTTTTCCCTGTTCTTGCAAAACTGTAAGAATCCAGCCCCGGCTTTGTAGCATTTCTGCAAGAAATCCCTGTTACAATAAGTTATGTAACAATTGTGAAAAAGAGGTAACAGCTCAGCCCTGCCTGAACTGTTGCAAAAAGAGGGAGAGCAAACCATGAATGCAGTGGAGACAACAGGACTGGGAAAAATCTACGGCCGGGGCGAAAATGCGGTAAGGGCGCTGCAAAATGTAACCTTCAGCGTAAAACAGGGGGAATTTGCCGCGCTGTGCGGTACGTCCGGCTCCGGAAAAACAACGCTTTTAAATCTGCTGGGCGGCCTGGATACGCCCACGGAAGGGAATATTATCATCCGCGGCCATTCCCTGGCGGGTATGTCTTCTGCGCGCAGGACGGTTTTCCGCAGGAGGAATATCGGTTTTGTTTTCCAGAACTACAGCCTGATGCCGGTGCTGAACGTGTATGATAATGTGGCTCTTCCTTTAAGCTTTGATAAAGGGAGGCATATGGATCATGCCTATATCCGGGAACTGCTGGAGGGGCTGGGCCTGTGGGAAAAAAGGATGAAACTTCCGGAGGAGCTTTCCGGCGGGCAGCAGCAGCGGGCCGCAATCGCCAGGGCTCTGGCAAACAGGCCGGCGGTCCTGCTTGCGGATGAACCCACGGGAAATCTGGATTCCGCCACAGCGGCGGATGTGATAGGCCTTCTGAAGGCAAGCTCCCGGAAATATTCCCAGACGGTGCTCATGGTCACCCACAATGAGGTGATCGCCCAGTCCTGTGACCGGATTTTCAGAATAGAAGACGGCAGACTATGCCCGGAAGGAGGGATGCTCCTGTGAAAACCATTTGCGCCTTCGTCCGGCAGAATATGAGCTATTATAAAAGGGATACCGCGGCCTGCCTTGCCGCCGTTATTTTTGTGGCCGCCCTGCTTTCCGGGACAGGCTCCCTTCTGTACAGCAGCCGTATGGGAAATCTGGGAAACAACCGGCTTATTTACGGCGACTGGAATTATTATACGTTAAAAACCGGGCCTTTGATGCAGGAGCTGCGGGAAGGAGGGCGGCATCCGGATTACGATATTGTTTCCTATGGCTGTGTGGAAATGAAAAAGGTGCTCACACAGCCCGGCCGGATCACCCTTCTGTATGGAGATGAAAATTACCGGAGCATGCTTCACCGCGAACTGCTGGAGGGCGTCTACCCCCAAGACAGAAGCCAGGTGGCAATGGATCGCTATACCCTGCGTAATCTTGGGATTACAGGCGGCCCGGGCACACAGGTGGAGCTGGACGGCAGAACCTATACCCTCACGGGGATTGTGAAGGACAGATGGGCAGCATCCGTGGGAACGATGGAAGCCTTTGTAAGCGAGGACACGCCGGAGGAAACGGGCCGTGCCTTTGTGTTCCTGAAATTCGGGGAAGAAAGAAGGCTGCACTCTCAGTGGGAGGCCTTCTGCGCCCGGTATGGCCTGCAGCCCGGGCAGATGGGAGAAAATGAGCCTGTCAACCGCTATCTTGGCGGCTCCCAGAAAGCTTCCCTGAAAACGCTTTGGAAGGAAGCCTTTGTGGATCGGGATGCGGATATTACTTATCTGCTTCTGCAATTAAAAAAGCAGTCAGACCCGGCAGGCGGAGGGATCCTTCTGCTCCTTGGCTTTTTCGGCGCCTTTGTTTTATACAGTGTATTCCGTATATCCATACAGAAGCGCCTGCCCCAATACGGCATACTCCGATCTATCGGCTTGGGAGACACCGGAATCTTCCAAATTATTTTCACAGAGCTGACCGCTTTCCTGCTGCTGGGCTGGATTCCAGGCTTCATTCTGGGCAATCTGGCGGTAAAATCCCTTTATTCCCGGTTCAATACGGTTTTTCTCAGCAAGGGAATGGGGGTTTCCCAGGAAGCGCTTTCCCTCCCGGCAGCAGAAGAATTGCTGCAGCGTACCGCCTCCGCCGCGCAGACCTTTCATGTAAGTCTGTGGGCTTCGGCCTCCTGCCTGCTGTCCCTGCTCATTCTTTTACTGCTTATCACCCTTATTTTTATCAGAAGGATACACCGGCAGGAGGCCGTGGAGCTGCGCAGGGAAAACCGCAGCATGAAATATGCCCGGACAACCTGCGCCCTCCGGAATAAAAGCCCGGCCCGCGCGCTTGTTTCCAGACTTCTATATCCGGGAAGGGCGGCATTTTTCAGCCTGCTTGTGTCCCTCGCCATGGGCGGCGTGATTTTCCTGTGCACCGATTATGTGATCATAAACACCAGGCTGCACGACGAACGCGCCCTGAAATCTGACGACGGACTGGGCGCCGGCTATCAGGTGCTCCTGGAGACAGGAGAGCGGATGAACAGCATACCGGAGGAAACCGCCCGGAGCATTGCGGGCCTTCCGGGCGTGGAAAGGGTTCACACCGTAAGCGGCCTTCCCTGCCAGATCCTTTTTGCGCCAGGGGAATTCCTGTGGCAGGACTACTTTACAGAAGTCAACAGAGAATATCAGACGTTCTGCCACGGCATATCGGAGAAAACAGAAGACGGCGGCCTTACGGTCAAATGCAATCTCCTCGGCTATGACGACGATCTGCTCGCCCAGCTGGAAGCTTTCCTTCTGGAAGGGAAAATCGATCCCCGCCAGATGAAGGAAGAAAATACAGTGGTTTTGACTGCGATTATGGACGGGCAGGGAAATTACGACAGCACCACAAAAAAAGCAGGGGATACCATCCTGCTGAAGGTTCCCAGCGGACAGGCTCCCCTTTCCCAATGCCGCAGCTTCCCGGAAAACCTGGAATATGAAACCAGGGAATTTACCATAGCCGCCATTGTCAGCCGCTCCCTGACCAAAGACCCTAACCTTTATACAGCCAATACCACGGATATCACCTACAGTATCCTCATGACCACACAACAGCTGCAGGAAAATTTTGCCGTCCGCGGCAGCAGCGTGCTGAGCATCATCAAAGAAGAAAAAGCAAAAGCCGCTCCCACGGCCGACGCCATCCGGGAAAAAATCGCCGCCCTGCCTGACTGTGTCCTCAAAGACTACACCCGGGCAATCGAACAAAAGGAACTGTACCTGCGCCAGAAAATGTTCTATTTCTACGCGCTCGCCCTGCTTTTTTTCCTGGCCGGACTGCTGCACACCGGAAACAGCCTCAGCCACCTTATTTTTTCCAGAAGACATGAAATAGGCATCATCCGTGCCATGGGAATTTCTGACAGAAGACTCCTTGCCCTCATCGCCAAAGAAGCCCTCCGCTATGCCCTCCTGTCCTCCCTCCTCATGCTAACGGCCACCGCCGCCGCCACCC